>NYWO01000093.1 GCA_002685075.1 Arcobacter sp. | reverse complement strand
CGTAGGCCGCTGCCAGCTCTTGAGTATTTACACAAAAGCTTAGCTTATTCAATCTTTGATTGTCTATGCTAAGCTTTTTTTTTACACTTTTAAATAATTCTTATTGGTATATTTACTTCAATTTCAAAATTCCCATTTTCTATTAGATGATTTTTTATATATTTTATATATGTAGGAAGTGTTGTTATTTCATATCCTTTGTTTTTAATCCACTCATGATGAATATATCTTATTAAGTTAATTATATCTCCATATTCTCCACTATATTTAAAAACTGCACATAATGATTCTGGAATACTAAAAGTAGAGATACTATTATTTAGTTTTAATTCTTTTGGTATTGTTATTGCTGCCACATAATTACAATTTTTAAGAGGTGTAATACTAGGATTATCATGATGTAATCCTATCTCTTCATACTTATTGATATTATTTTGATAAGCTAAAGCTCTTAATTTTTCCCATGTGTGTTTTATATCTTTATTATAGCCTTTGTGTCGTATATAGGCACAGTATTTTTCTTCTTTTATTTCAATTGTTGCTTCCATATTTAGATGTTTAAAATATTTATTATCTATAATATTTTTTGAGTACTGATTAAATGCTCCATTTTTCCATTGAGTCGGAGTAAAATTAAATCTTTTTTTAAAAGCTTTTATAAATGATGAATGTGATGAGTATCCACAAGAATTTGATATTTCTGTAATTGTTGAGTGTTTATTACTTATTAATAAGTTTGCAGCTTTTTGTAATCTTATTGATGTAAGCATATTAGAAAAATTTTCTTTAGTTTCATTTTTAAATATTCTATGAAAATGAAATTTTGAAATACTATTTAAACTTGCTAACTCTTCTAATGTAATATTTGTTTCTATATTTGTATATATATAATGTAAACTTTTGTTTATAATATCTGCTCTTTGTTGTAATGTCTTTTTTTTCATATAATATTATATCTAATAATTAGCAATATAAGACAAAAAAAATGCAATATAAGATAAAGATATAAATAATGTATTCTAATATAATTGTTAAAAAAGGGATTATGATGAAAAGGTCATATATAAGAGAAATATTAGATGCAACAGAGGAGGATACAATCTCTTTTGCAGGAGGCCTTCCTGATAAAGAATTATTCCCATTAAATGAATTGTCAAAAGCTAGTAAAAAGGTATTTAAAAATGATGATTGTTTACAATATTCGAAATCTCAGGGGATAGAAAGTCTAAGAGAAAAAATAGCATCAATTTATACTAATAAACTAGGATTTAAGACTTCAAAAGAAGAAATATTAATTACTACAGGTAGTCAACAGGCTTTTGATATTATTTTAAAAAGTTTAAATTCTAATCAAATAATTGTTGAAAGTCCATCTTATATTGGTGCCTTAGGTGCATTTAAAATGTTAAATAAAGAAATAATAGATTTTAAAAAGCTTAAAGAATTAGAAAAACTAGTAAATAGTTCTAATCTTTTATATGCTATTAGTGACTATCAGAATCCTTCTACTAATGTATATAATAATAAAAAAAGAAAAAGTATTGCAAATATTTTAAGTGAAAATAATTCTACTTTAATAGAAGATGGTGCATATTGTTTTTTAAATTTTAAAAATAAAATAAAAGCTCCTATTTCAAAATTATATAGTAATTCTTATCATTTAGGTTCTTTTTCTAAAATTGTTGCTCCTGGACTTAGATTAGGTTGGATTAGAACAAAAGAAGAAAATATTAATAAATTATTAGCTGCAAAAGAATCTTTAGATTTACATACTTCAACTTTTAACCAAATGTTAATAGATGAGTATTTAAATTCAAATGACTTATTTGAGCATATATCTAAAATTAATGATGCTTATAATAAGAAAATGGAATATATGGCTAAATGTTTTAAAAAATATATTCCTTCTTTTAAATTTAAAAAGCCAAAAGGTGGAATGTTTATTTATGGTTCGTTTAATAGTGATTCTATGAAGTTAGCTAAGAAAGCATTAAAAGATAATATTGCATTTGTTCCTGCTGAAGTTTTTTATATAAATAAAAAATCTACTGAGGCTAGATTTAATTTTACAAATGAGAGTTATGAAAATATTAAATTAGGTATTAAAAAACTTGCAAATATTATAGCTAAAACTCAAAATTGAGTTTTAGCCTGCTAATGCTTTTTTTACATTATCATTTGCCATTGTTACATTCCATACAGGTTCCCACACTACTAAAGCTTCTGCTTTTTGTACTTTTGGTAATTCTCTTAAAACTGCTTCTTCAACCCAGTTTACAATCATTTGATGCAAAGGACATGCTTTTGTTGATAGTGTCATTGTAACAATTACTTCATAGTCTTCATTACAAGTAGCATCATAAATTAATCCCATTTCTACAAGATTAAAGCCAACTTCTGGGTCTAGAACTGTTGAAACCGCTTTAAATATTTCTTCTTTTGTATACATTATTTAAACCTTATTATAAATAGTAAATTTTTTAATAAAAAAACTGAAGCAATACATATAAAAGATGCTCCAGCTTTAAAAACTTCATCTGACATAAATAGTAATCCAAGGGCTGATATTACTACACCGATTGCTCCAAATACAAATTGGAAATTTGCAGCTTTAACTGGTACCATATCTGCAAGCATTGGAACTTTTTGTTTTCCTACTAAGGGCGAAAATTTCTCAAACCAAACTAAAAAAGGAACAATTTTATATAAATGGCCAATTATTACAAATGCAATAAAACCACTAAAAAATAGCCATACTGAGGTAAATAATAAAGGCTCATAATTTGTAAATATATAAAAAAATCCTAATATTATTGATATTAAAAAAGTTGCAAACGAAAAGAATAAAGAAATTACATAAATATCATTTTCTTTCCTTGCTCTAGTTTTGTATATTAGATAGATCTGATAAAAGTATATAGTTAAAGAAACAATACTTAATAAATAAGCTATTTTATCAATAATAGGAATAGTAAATAATGAAGATACTATTACAATACTTACTGATATCGTCATAATTATAACAGCATTGTTTAGTGGCTTTTGCGAGAAATTATGAGATAATCCAAACATTGGCAATAAAACTAATGACAAAGCCATTATTGTAATTACTATATATCCTAAAACTACAGAAAACACATGTGCTTTTAATAACTCTTCAATATGTGCATTTAATTGTCCGGCATATGTTAATGCCATTATAATACCAATTATTACACCTATTAAAAGAAAAAAGTTAGATACTAATATACTTTTTACTATATTTGAAAAATTACTTACATTTTTCATTGTTAAAAAGATTTCTGCTAGAAATATAAACATTGCTAAAAGTACTAATATCCCACCATACGGTAATAATGAACTAGAAAATGTAAATCCAAGTGCCATTAATATTGTACCAATTAAAAGTAATGGATATATTATGTAGTAGAATTCAACACTGAAATGTCCAACTTCCAATGTTACAGGTATTAATTGTGCCATTGCTCCAAATATAACCATCATAACAAAACCTAATAAATACATATGTGTCCATGAAAGTAAATTAGGACTATGAACACTTAGTTCACTTAGATTAATACTAAATAAATAAATAGTTGAAATTAAATAAAAAATTACTCCAATAATAAAATATGGAGCAATTAATTTAAATGGTGGTGCAAAATCTTGAGTTATATTCATCATTTAAAACTCTTTTTTACCCAGCACAAGTATTTTGTGAGAAATCTGTTTGTTGTCTTGTATTACTTTTATAAGTAAATATAATAATATGTTTTCCATCTTCTATTTCTTCAATTTCATAAGCATAATTTTGTTGAATTTTGGGAAATAAACCCATAGGTGGTTTATGATTAATCATCACAAGTTTTGAGTTTTTATCTAATAATTGTAACCCAGCCATTGCATTTACCATAGGTTCTGGTGGTCCAACTTCTGATGTATCAAAGTAATAATTTATTATACCATCTTTAATAAATGTATAAAAATCAACTGTAGAACCTTCTATTTCAATTTTTTTAGCGTCATTTGGTAATAATTGCATTTTAACTCCTAAATTTATATATACAGAATGATAATATTTTCTAATATTAAATACATTGATTACAGTCAATAAAAATGATAAATCTTATTTATTCATAAAAATTGCAGAATGTTGCAAAATAGATAAAAAATAAGCTTTGTTTATATTAATATTTACTTAAATTTATGTATACTCTGTTCTTAATTTTTAAAATAAGGATAAATTGTGAACTTTTTTAAACTAAAAGAGCATAATACTACTGTTAAAACTGAGCTCTCTGCTGGTTTTACAACATTTTTAACAATGATGTATATTGTTCCTGTAAATGGTTTCATCTTAGCAGATGCCGGACTTCCAATGGATGCAGTTGTAACAGCAACAGCAATAATAACTATCTTAGCAACACTTTTCTCAGGATTGTGGTCTAATACTCCAATTGCAATGAGTGTTGGTATGGGACTTAATGCATATTTCTCTTATGGCTTAGTTTTAGGTATGAAAATACCTTGGGAAACTGCTTTAGGTATTGTTTTTTTATCTGGTATTTTATTTGTAATTTTATCCTTAACTAATTTTAGAGTATGGATTATGACTTCAATTCCTATGAGTTTAAGACGTGCTATTAGTGCAGGTATTGGATCATTTATAGCTTTTATTGGTTTAAAGCAAATGGGTATGATAGCAAGTAGTGATGCTACCTTAGTTACATTAGGAGATTTTTCTAATTCAAATGTTCTACTTGGAGTATTAGGATTAATTCTTGCCTTCTCTTTTTATGCATATAGAATTAAAGGTGCATTTATTCTTTCAATTGCGATTACTTCAATAATTGCATGGGTTTTTGGATTAGGAGAACTACCCAAAGAAATTCTTTCTACACCAGCATCTATTAGTCCTATTTTTATGGAACTTGATATTTTAAGTGCAATTAGTTTATCTTTATTACCTGTAATTATTACATTCTTAATTACTGATATGTTCGATACCTTAGGTACATTAACAGGAGTAGGAACTCGTGCTAAATTATTCCAAGAGAATAATAAAAATGATAAATCATTACAAAAAACACTAGAAGCAGATGCAATTGCTACAACTGCTGGTGCTTTAATTGGTGTTTCAACAACAACTGCATTTATTGAGAGTGCTTCAGGAGTTGAAGAGGGTGGTAGAACTGGTCTAACTGCAGTATTTACAGCAATGTTCTTTGTAACTACTTTATTTATGTTACCTTTATTTAAAGCAATTCCTTCAAATGCAATTTATCCTGTATTAGTTGTAGTTGGTGTTTTAATGTTTACAGAATTAGGAAAAATTAATTTTGAAGATTCTGATTTAGCTACAAGTGCTGGAGCATTCTTAGTTGTTATTTTAATGCCTTTAACTTTCTCTATTACAAATGGAATTGCAGCAGGGTTTTTAGTATATACTATTATAAAATTAGCAAAAAGAGAATTTAAAGATTTAAATTTAGGTATTTTAGTAATAACATTTATAAGTGCATTAGCATTTATTTTATAAGGAATGATTTTGGAAAAACTATATTATAGTTATGATTTATTTAAAGAGGATACTCAAAAGTTAACAGATAGCTGTAGAGATTTTGAGCCAGACGTTTTATTAGCAGTTGCTAGGGGTGGGTTAACATTAGCTCATTTAATGGCACAAGCTTTGGATATGAGAAATTTATATACATTAAATTCTGTTCATTATGAAGGTGAATTAAAACTAGATACCTTTAATGTATTCAATATTCCAGACGTTTCACATGCAAAAAGGGTTCTAATAATTGATGATATTGTTGATTCAGGTGAAACAATGGAAGAAATTTTAAAGATATTAAAAGAAAAATTCCCAAATGTTGAGTTTAAACTAGCAACTTTATTTTATAAAAAAACTGCAGTATTACAACCTGACTATACTGTTAGAGAAGCTACACAATGGATTGATTTCTTTTGGGAAATTGACGTCAAATAATATTAATGAATCCTTTTTTTAGGATTCATAAGTATATAAAATATTACTTTTATATATATTTCTTACACTTTTACCTTACTTTTACATTCTACTTTGTATAATTAACAAAAATTACTTGGATAATTAAATGACATTTATAGATTTTAAGAAATTACTTTTAGATGCGGAGCTTACAATTCCAAAGTTTACTGCTTT
>NYWO01000092.1 GCA_002685075.1 Arcobacter sp. | reverse complement strand
TCATGGAAAGATCTTATGAGTAGAATTTAAAAAAGGAATAAAAATGTCTTTATCAAAACAACTATATATAATAATTGCTTTTATATTTTTAATGATTTTCACAGGTAACTTTATTATTAGTGTTAAAAATACTAAAGAGTATTTAGAAATTGAGTCTATTACAAAAGCTCAAGATACTGCAACTTCTTTAGGAATGGGCTTAAAATCTTTATTAAAAGATAAAGAAGATCCAGAAATAGAATCAATTATTAAAGCAATTTCAAATAGAGGTTTTTATAAAGAAATTAGATTAGTTGATGCTTACTTTACTGTAAGTGAAACTCAGCTAATTAGAGCGAGTGTAGGTTTAGATGATTCCTTATGGAAAGTTTCTAACTTAAGGACTGATGCATCATTTGGTAAAATTGAAAAAATTACATCAGATAATGAGATTTCAAATGAATTATCAGCTTTAGAAAATGAAGAAATAGATTTAAGCCAAGAAGAAGTAGAAGAAGATATTTATAGTTATATTCCAAGTCAAGAGTATAAGAATGGTGGAAAAATTATTTTCAATTTCACTGCAACAAATGAAGATGGTTTAAAAGTTGATACATCTGCAAAAATTAATATAAATAAAATAATTGCAAAAGCTACTAGAGATGTAAAGTTTGATTATATTCCAAGTTGGTTTATAAATATAATTCCAATAAATCTTGAAGAAAAAAATAGTGAAATTAGTGATGGATGGAAAACAACTGCTATTATTTATGTAAGTGCAAATCCAGGGGATGCTTATGCAAAACTATATGACCAAGTTAAAGGTGCAATTATTTACACAATAATTGCTTTTATCATATCGATGATAATTTTATTTATTTTTGTTCAGTATATATTAAAACCTTTAAAAAGAATTGAAAAACTTGCAAATAATATTGCAGTAGGGAAATTTGGTACTATTACAGAACTTCCTTGGACAACAGAAATTAAACATGTTGCAATGGCAATGAATGATATGTCAACAAAAATAGAAGCAATTATTAATAAACTAAATAGAAACTTAAAAAGTAGTACCAAAAAATTATCTCAAGATGAATTAACAGATCTTAGCCTAAAACAAAGTTTTGAAACAGATATGAAAAATATGTTTATTCATAAAACAAATGGATATGTATTTGTAATTAAAATATTTGACTTGGCTACATTTGCTAAATCTCATACAAATAAAGAAGTAAATAACTTTATAAAAGAGTTTGCTTACATTTTAAAAAATACAACACTAAAAAATAAAAAAACTATTGCATATAGGTTCTTTGGTTCAGAATTTGCATTAATAGGTGAAGAGTTTTCTTATGAAGATGCGCTTAAATATACTAAATTATTACAAAGTAATTTAGAAGAGCTTACAACAAAATTTGATAAAAAAGATATTGCACATATTGGAGCAACACCTTTTAATCCAATTGGAACAACTCCTCAAATGATACAATCTGCCAATGAAGCTTATGAAAAAGCTACATTAATTGGTACAAATGAAGCATATTTAAGAGACTCAAATGACCTTTCTAGAGATATGGAATCATGGAGAGAATTAATTTTTGATATTATTGATAACTCTAAATTTAATGTTAAATATATTGGAAATGCAACATTATTAAATCAATCTGATGAATTAGTTATGCAAGAAGCTTTTACAAGTGCTTGTGATAAAGATGGTGTAGATATTCCAATCGGAACATTTGTATCAATTGCTGAAAAATATGAAAAAATTATTGATTTTGATAAAAAAGTTGTAAGTAAAGTAATAAATCATATTTTAGTAAATAAAATAAATCATGATATTTCAATTAACTTATCGCTTGAATCTATTAATAATACTGCATTTATTGCATGGATTGAAAGAAAAATATTAGAACATAAAAATATAGCTAAGCAATTAGTATTTTCTGTTACGGCATATGCAGTTGCTAAAGATATGGGTAAATTTAAATTCTTTGCAGATGAAGTACACAAATGTGGAGCAAAAATTATTATTAAAAGATTTGAAAGTAAATTTATTCCTCTTGATAATATAAAAGACTTTAACCTTGACTATATAAGATTAGCAAGAGATTATACTTTTAATATCTCTAATGACACTTCAAAACAAAACTTTGTTGAATCAATACAAGAGTTATCAACCTTACTAAATATAAAAGTTTTTGCTGAAAATGTTAAAGATGAAGATGATTTAGAAATAATTAAAAGTTATAATTTATATGCAGCAAGTAGATAATTTTCACTTTACTTAAAAAACGCAGTAATATTAATACTGCGTTAATAAAGATATATTATAATTTCTTAATTTAAATAAGGATTATAATGTTTGATAAAGTTTTAAGATTTTTTGTAGAAAATTCAAGAGTTAACTACACATTATTTATATTAGTATTTGCTATTGGTCTTTGGTCTTATACCAAAACACCAAAAGAAATTTTTCCAAGTTTCGAATTAGATATGATATCAATCAAAGGCTCTTACAGTGGAGCCTCTGTTGATATCTTAGATAAAATGGCAGTTGTCGAAATTGAAGATAATGTAAAAAATATTGATAGTGTTGATACTATGTCAACTATTATAAGTCCAGGCTCATTTACAATTGTATTAGAATTAAAAAAAGGTAAAAATAAGTATAACGAAGCAGATAAAGTAAAAGATGCTATTGCACTTGTTCAATCTGACCTTCCATCTGATATGGATGAGCCAACTGTAAATGTATTAGATCGTTCACGAGCTTTAATTGACGTTACTCTTACATCTGAAAAATATTCAACTGATGAATTAAAACCAATGGCGGATACTATAAAAAGCCAGATTTTGGGTATTACTGGAATAAATGATGTTACAATATTTGGAGATTCTGATAAGTATTTTGAAGTACTAATTGATGATAAAAAAATTGATGCCTTAGGTCTTAATAAAAGTGAAGTTTTTAATGCAATTTCAACTTTATCATATATTTTCCCAGTTGGGAAAATAGAAGATCCTAAAAAGCATTATTATATCTCCACACATAATGGCGCAAAAAATGCAATAGATTTTGGGAATACTTTAATCAAAGTTTCTAATACAAATATTTATGTAAGAGATATTGCTAAAATTTCAAAAAAATATGAAGATTCTTCAACTCTTTATTCTTTTAATGGTCAAAGTGCACTTTCACTTGCAATTGAACAATCAGACACCTCAGATGCTATTGTACTTGCTCAAAAGATAAAAGACCTACTTCCTTCTATAAATAAAAGAAATCCAGATATTACTATAACTATTGCTGATGATAATAGTGAAAGAATTACTGATAGATTAAACATTGTAGTATCAAATATTCTATTAGGAATTATTCTAATTACTATTTTAGTAATGCTTTTAATTAACTTTAGAATGTCTGCAATTATTGCACTTGGTATTCCAACATCATTTGTAATTGCAGCTATATATATGTATCTTAGTGGTTATTCTATAAATATGATTTCACTTGTTGGTGTTTTAATTGCAATTGGTATTGTTGTTGATGATGCTATTGTTGTAAGTGAAAATATTCAACAACACATTGAAGAAGGAATGGATCCTAAAGATGCAGCGGTAAAAGGTGCTAGTGAAATGGTTAAACCAGTAACAGTAGCATCTCTTACTACTCTATTCTCATTTTTACCTGTATTAATGATTAGTGGAACTATGGGTGAAGTTATGAAATTAATTCCTATTGCACTTTCTGCTTTAGTTGTTGCTTCATTAATTGAATCATTTATTTTCCTTCCAATTCACGCAGCACATGCTTTAAAAAATGGTGCAAAAGTAACATCATGGGAAAAAGCGAATAAAGTATATAATTCTATTATCCACTTCTTTATGAATTGGAAAAAAACATTTCTTATCATATTCGTTATTTTAGTACCCTTTGCAACTTATACAGCAATTACAACATCTAAATTTCAGATGTTTCCAAAATTTGATGCAACAGATGTAAAAATATCTATGAAAGCAAATGCAAATACAACACTTGAAGAATCATTTAAAATAGTTCAAGAAATTGAAAAAGACTTAATGGAACATACAGATGATTTCTTTATCAGAAGTATTGATTCAGTTGCAGGATATAGAAAAGATACAGGTAATAATACTGAAAACTTTCCATATGCTATGTATATGACAGTTGAACTTCAAAAGCTAAAAGCTTCTAATCTTTTAGATAGATACGTTACTCCATATCTTAGTTTCTATTATGATGATGAAGGAAGAACAAGAACTTTAAAGTCTAAACAAATTGCAACAAAACTAAATAAATTTTTAGAAAAACAAAATTATAAAGAAAAGTATCAATTAGAAGAAATAGGTGTACTAGAGCGTAAAGTTGGGCCTATTAAAGCTGATGTAAAAATTGGTTTAGTATCACATGATAATCAAAAAGTAATCAAAGCGATAGCAGATTTAACAGATGGAATCAATAAATTAGACGGTATAAAATCTGTTTCAAATTCTTTAAAATTTGGTATTGATGAGATTAAATTAAAAGTAAATCAATATGGAGAATCTCTTGGAGTTACTGAATCATTTATTGGTTCATATCTTTCAAATCTTTACTTATTAAAGAAAAAAGGTGTTTCGTTTGATGATAAAGAAATGCTTGATATTAAAATCAAATCAAAAAATAAAGATGACTTTGAAGGTTTTAAAAATACACAAATTCCTTTAAATGATGGTTCTTTTGTAGCCTTAGAGCAAATAGTTGAACTAAATACAATAAGAGCTTTTGAGCAACTTTTAAAAGATCAAGGTGAAAAAAACTTCTATATCTTTGCAAATGTTGATCCAGATATTATAACTTCAACAGAAGTAATTGAAGAGTTACAACCTTTATTAAATCAAATAAAAGCAGATGGAATTAAGTTAGTATTCAAAGGTGAAGCACAGAAGAAAGAAGAATTAAAAAGAGATATGCTTTTAGCTTCTGGTCTTGCAATTATTCTTATTATGCTTTCTATGCTTTATTTATTTAACTCATTTAGAGAGACTTTTATTGTTATGAGTATTATACCTTTCTCAATTTTAGGAGTATTAATAGGTCATAAAGTTATGGGACTTAATCTTTCTATGCCTTCAATGATTGGAGCGTTAGGGCTTGCTGGAGTTGTTATTAATGATGGAATTATTATGATGACATATCTTAAAAAAGCTAAAACATTAGAAGAGATATTCCAAAGAGCAACAAAGAGATTTAGACCTATTATTATCACTACAATTACAACTTTAATTGGTATGAGTTCATTAATTTTCTTTCCAACAGGACAAGCTGTTATCTTCCAACCAATTGCAATTGCTTTAGGATTTGGACTTGCTTGGGGAACAATTCTTAACCTTGTTTATTTACCAGTATTATATACAATTTCACATAAACTAAGAAAATCGTAAAATTTAAAAAAGTAAAGTAGAAATACTTTACTTTAAAGAATAAAGATAAAACTTTTAATAGCTGAAGTACTCATAGCATAAGGTTCGATATTTATCTTTCTTAGCGTATATTCAACATTTAAAAGTATTCGTGAAAGTAAAACTTCAAAAGAGAAATTTGAATGAGAATAAATACTCTCTTTATTTGATTTAATATACTCTAAATCTTTTATAACATTTAAATCACTATCATCTTTTTGTAGAAGTTCTAATTGCCAATTATTTTGCCATGTATTGAAAAGGTAGTTACCATTATCATCTTTTTGTGTTCTTATTTTCCATCTAATAACTTGTAAGTACTTATATAGTTTTGATAGTTCAACTTTATTGTATTGAAAGGCTGTAAACTTATGATTACCTTCTAAATTATAAGCTTTATGTATTAATTTATAAAGACCTAAAATTAAAAAATCATTTCTATTTTCTATTTTCTCATTTGAAAAAGCATATTGTAAATAGTTATTATAAGTTTTTAGTTCTTTACCATCTTGCAGAATATTTATATAATCTTGGTTTGTTTGAATTTGATGAAGTATATTCTTTGATAAGCTTCTATTATAAGCATTTGGATTTCTTAAGTCTAGCTTCTTTTTATATTTTATTAATGAGTAAATAGTTTCATTTTTATAACTTGTAATTTCAGATGCAGCATTACTTTGAACAACGCTTTTTATACTGTCTTGAGAAAAGCTACACCCACAAAAAAGAAGCACAAATACAAAGGTAAAAGAATATTTTATTAATTTACTAGTCATTTAGTGCTCCTGTAAAAAACTATTTTAAGAAATAGCCTTTAATTCATTTTCAATTTTTTCTAATTTGTTTTTTGCATCTTCTAATGCTTTTCTATTTTCTGCAATTACAGCTTCAGGAGCATTTGCTACAAATCTTTCATTTGATAACATTCCATTTAGTTTATCAAATTCTTTTTGCGTTTTTGCTTGTTGTTTACTTAGTTTATCAATAATTGGACTCATATCAATTTCGCTTGTTGGAAGATAAACTTCTAAATTATCAGAAACATCTGTAATTGAGTTTTCAACTTTAGCATCTACAAATTCTATATTTTCAACTTTTCCAAGTTTTTCAATAAATGGTTTAGCAAGATCTTTATCAATATTTGAGTCTAATTTAATATAAGCTTTTGCAATTTTAGAGTTACCCATGTCAATTACAACTTTAGCACGTCTAACAGAGATAATAGCTTCTTCAATTACAGCAAACATATCTTCCATTTCTTGATTTTTTGCAATGTTTTTAGGGAAGTTATTAATCATTAAAGACTCACCCTCTTCTAAAGTAGTTCCAGATAGTTTATGATATAAGTAATCAGAAATAAATGGCATAAATGGTGAAGTCATTTTTAGTGTTTCTTTGAAAATTGCACCAAGTTCTAAAATAGAATCTTTTGAACCTTTTGAGTATTCAATACCCCAGTTACAAAATTCATTCCAAACAAATTTATAAAGTGTACTTGCAGCTTCATTAAATTTGAAAGTCTCTAAATTTTCTCTTAACTCATCAACCGCAGTACTTAATCTACTTTGCATATATAAACCAAGTGGTGTTTTGATTTCAATATCTTTTAAATCAGGGAAAGTATCTATATTTAATTGTAAGAAATTTGTTGCATTATAAAGTTTATTTGTAAAGTTTCTAAATTGCTCTAAGTTTTTTTCACCTAATTTAATATCTCTACCTTGAACAGCTAAATATGCAAGTGTAAATCTTATAATATCAGCAGAATGTTCTTCAACCATATCAAGAGGATCAATTACATTACCTTTTGATTTAGACATTTTTGCACCTGTTTCATCTCGTACAAGAGCATGCATATAAATATCTTTAAATGGTAATTCACCTTGGAAGTGATCACCCATCATCATCATTCGAGCAACCCAGAAGAACATAATATCAAAACCAGTAATTAAAAGTGAATTAGGATAGAAATCTTTCATATCTTGTCCTTCATTATATAATTCTTGAAGTTTCCCATTATTTCCCCAACCTAATGGTGACATAGCCCAAAGTGCTGAAGAGAACCAAGTATCTAAAACATCTGGGTCTTGAGTATAGTGTTTTTCTCCACATTTTGGACAAGCTTCAGGCTCATCATTAGTGTCAGCCCATTGATGATTACAAGAATTACAAGTAAATACAGGAATTCTATGTCCCCACCATAATTGTCTAGAAATACACCATGGTCTTAATTCATCCATCCAAGCTGTATATGAATTAATCCAATGATGAGGATGGAAGTTATTGTGAGCTTTTGTTTTATCAATTGAAGATTTTGCAATTTTTTCAGACAAGAACCATTGTTGAGAAATAAATGGCTCAACAATATTTTTACATCTATAACAATGTCCTACTTGATGAACATGGTCTTCGATTTTTACAATATATCCAGCATTTTCTAAAGCTTTTACAATAACTGGTCTAGCTTCTAGTCGCTCTAACCCAGCAAACTCTCCACAGTATTCATTTAAAATACCTTTTTCATCAAATACTTTGATAAATTCTAAATCGTGTCTTTTTCCTACTTCGTAGTCATTTTGATCATGTGCTGGAGTTACTTTAACAACACCTGTTCCAAACTCCATATCAACATGAGAATCAGTAATAACTTTGATAGTTCTATCTGTTAATGGTAATAATACTTCTTTACCAACAATTGAAGAGTATCTTGAATCATCAGGATGAACCATAATAGCAGTATCCCCAAAGTATGTTTCAGGTCTTGTTGTTGCAACTTGTAATTCACCGCTACCATCAGCAAATTTATAAATCATATGGTAAAATTTACCATTAACTTCTTCATGTTCAACTTCGATATCTGATAAGGCTCCATCGTGAGTACACCAGTTAACCATATAGTTATTTTGTGCAATATGACCATCATTGTATAAAGATACAAAAGCCTCTTTTACAGCTTCTTTTAAACCTTCATCCATTGTAAATCTCTCACGTTTCCAAGCAGGAGTAACACCTAGTTTTCTCATTTGATGAACAATATTTCCACCAGATGTTTCTTTTTGTAGCCAAGCTCGCTCTAAAAACTTCTCACGTCCTATCTCTTCTTTTGTAGTACCTTCAGCAAGTAATTGTTTTTCAACAACATTTTGTGTTGCAATTCCTGCGTGGTCAGTCCCTGGTTGCCAAAGAGTTTTAAACCCATCCATTCTTTTGTATCTTGTAATAATATCTTGTAGTGTAAATGTAAGTGCATGACCAATATGTAAGCTTCCTGTTACATTTGGTGGAGGCATCATGATAGAGAAAGTTTTAGCTTTTCCACCTTCATCTAATTCTTGAATATCTTTATTTCCTTCAATTTCAAAATAACCTCTATCTTCCCAGATTTTATAGTAATTATCTTCTACTTTTGATGGTTCGTATTTTTCGCTCATTAAAAATCCTATATCTCATTATTATTCGCGATTATATCTAAACAATAGTTAATATGCAAAGTCAAAGATACATATCAAGTAATTTTTAGATATAATAATATTTTAGTATAGTAAATAAATAATATATATTATAAACGAGATAAAAAATGAAAAAATACTTTATAGATAAAAATAAGAAAAATATTATCATCTCAATTGCTTTTTTTATAATATTTGCAGCAGCAACTTTTATAATAATTACAAGTAAATATAACATGTTAGAAAAAACTATCAATGATACTAATATCTCTAATCTCATAGATAAAATCCAGTCAAAAATAGATTATAATCATAAATTTGCCTTAGAATACTCTACTTCAGATGAAGTTTATAACTTTATTGAGAATAGAACTTCAGACTATATTTACAAAAACTTTAGAGAAGGTTCATATACTCTTGAAGATGTTGATTTATCATACTTTATTTTAACAGATAAAGAAAATAACATAAAATACTCAAACTTTACAAGAGATATAGAGTCAATAAGAAGAGGTAATTTCAGTGATTTTATTGTAGACCAACTAAAAGATACAAAAAAAATAAAGAAAATTGTCATCTATGAGAATGAAGCATATTACTTATGTAAAACTCCTATTTATAAAACTGATTATGAAAACACGTCTAATGGATTTTTATATCTAGGTTCAAAGATTGATGAGAAAGCAATAAAAGAACTAAGCAAAGGTTTTAAAAATATTAAATTTATTACAAACCAAGAAGCTCATATCCAAAATGATAAATCAAGTAAGCAAGAAACTATTAATCTAAAAATTAAAGTTAAATCAAAAATAGAAGATAATATAAATATTAATGAAATATCTTTTTATAATCATAAATCAAATTTACTATTTACAATAAAAGTAGAAAGTGAAATAGAGCTATTAAATAATACGAAAGAGTTAGTATTAATAATATTTTTATTCTTAGTGTCAATATCTATATTTACACTATTATATATTAGTAATAAATACAAAAAAGAATTAGAAGAGCAGTATAATTCTACAGATAAAATAGTAGAAGAAAGAACTTATGAAATTAAAGTTGCAATGAAAGAACTTGAAAAAGTAAATAAAAACTTATATGATATAGCCCATACAGACTTTTTAACAAAAACAATGAATAGAAGAAACTTCTTTATTCATGCTCAAAACAATTTTGCAATTGCACAAAAAAATAAGCAATTATTATGTGTAGTAATGATAGATATTGATAATTTCAAAAAGTTTAATGATAAGTATGGTCATAGTATTGGAGATAAAATCTTAGTACTTTTTGCTCAAAAAATCAAAAAAAATATTAGTGAAAAGAGTATTTTTGGAAGATTAGGTGGAGAAGAGTTTGCGTTAGTTATTAGTAATACAAACCTTGAAGATTCAATTGCCAAAGCAGAAAAACTAAAAAAGAAAATTGAAGAAATAGAATTAATTGTTGAAGGAAATGCTCTAAAGGTTACTGCAAGCTTTGGTGTAAGCGATAACCAAAACTGCTCAAATATTGATGAGATGTTGCAAAAAGCTGATAAGTTACTATATACAGCAAAAGAATCAGGGCGAAATCTTGTAAGAAGTAGATTAAACTTCTGTTAGCAATTGTAAAAAACTTTAAGTAGAAGTTTCTTCATCATCTTTTACCAATCCAGCTTCTCTTAAAAAAGGAGATGC
>NYWO01000091.1 GCA_002685075.1 Arcobacter sp. | reverse complement strand
TATTCTCTTATCAAATAAACGCATAGTGAAAGAGTATCTAAAAATGTATAAAAATTTTATTGTTCAAGAAGCAAATAGATTAGATAAGTTCTTGGCATCACAAATTGATGCTTCAAGGAACCAAATAGAGCAACTTATAAAAAAAGAGTTTGTAAAAGTTGATGGTAAAACTGTGAGTAAAACAGGTTTAAAATTAAAAGAAAATCAGGAAATTGAAGTGCATTTTCCAAAAGCACAACTAGCAGTTGTAAAAGATGAAGCTTTTATAAAAGAATCATTAGATGGGAAAGATGTAAAAATAATTTATGAAGATGAACATATTCTTGTTATAAATAAACCTGCAAATCTTACAATTCATGATGCACCAAGTGTAAAAGATGCAACATTAGTTGATTGGTTAAAATTAAATAAAATATCTTTATCAACAATATCGGGAGAAGAAAGACATGGTATTGTTCATAGACTAGATAAAGGTACAACAGGTGTTATGGTAGTTGCAAAAACAAATGAAGCACATGCCTCACTTTCTGAACAATTGCAAGATAAAACTATGGGAAGATATTATCTTGCTATTACAGATTTGGCACTAAAAGAAGATGTGATTATAGATAAACCAATAGGTAGAAATCCAAATAATAGATTAAAAATGTCTATTGAAGAAAATGGCAGAAATGCTAAATCTGCTTTTAAAAAAATTGATATAAGTAAAAACGAAAAATATGAACTAATTGCAGCTAAATTATTTACAGGAAGAACACATCAGATAAGAGTTCATCTAAGTTCGATAAATAGGCATATCCTAGGGGATAATTTATATGGTTTTAAGGGCGATTTGAATAAAATAAATAGATTTTATTTACATGCATACAATCTGTATTTAATCCATCCTAATACGGGTGTTTTAATGACATTTAAAGCAGATTTACCAAATGACATGAATGAATTTTTAATTAAACATTTTCAAATGGAGAATATACATGACAAAATTGATGCAAACAACATCATTAACAGCTTTACTTCTTTTACTTAGTGGTTGTAATAATTTAAACAACAATTTAAATACACCTGTTAAACCAAAAATAGATGAAACACTTGAAGTTATAGATAATACTTCACTAAAATCTATTTCTGATATGACTGCAATTGCTTTTGAATGGAAGAAAGTAGATGATGTAAGAGTTATAGGATATAATTTTTATAGAGCAAATATGCATAAAGACGGAAGAAGGTTAAAACTAATAGAGTCTGTAAATAACAAATACACAACGCACTTTGTAGATAAAGATCTTGAACCAGATACGAAATATGTATATCAAATTTCATCAAAAGCTGTAAATGGAATTGAATCAAATACTACAAATGCTTATATTGCTAAAACTCTACCAAGAATTGTTCCAGTTAGTTTTGTTCAAGCATTATCTGACTTACCAAATAGAATTAAAATTATATGGAGACCACATCCTGATTTAAGAGTTGCATATTATAAAATCGAAAAATTCAATACTACGCTTAACGAGTGGAATACTGAAAAGAAAATAAAAGGTAGATTAGAATCTGAATATATCGATGATGGTTTAGATAATAGCGAAACTTTTAAATACAGAATTACTGCTTATACATTTGAAGATGTATCAACAAGTCCTAGTGAAGCAGTTACAGCTAAGACAAAAGCATTACCAAATGGTGTACAAAATTTAAGTGCTACAAGTAATGAACCTAAAAAGATTATATTAGCTTGGGAACCATCTGTTACAGGTGATATTGTAAAATATGAAATTCATAGAAGTGCTATAAAAAGTTTTGGATTTAAAAAAGTAATAGAAGTCGATAATAACACTTTTAATTTTGTAGACCAAATAGACGAAGATGGTAAAGAGTACTTTTATAAAGTTATTGCTGTTGATAAAGATGATTTAAAAAGCTCATCAAAGATTGATGCAGTAAAAGGTATAAGTTTAAATAAACCTACAAAACCAACTATTACTCTAGCTCAAATACAAGGTTCTAAAGCAATTTTAAATTGGACTGCATCTGATAATAGAGCAATTTCATATAACGTTTATAAAAAAACTATAATTAACTTCTTTGAATCAAAAACTGAGAAATTTACAGATATAAAAGATTTAAGATTTGAAGATAATAATATTATTACAGGGGTTGAGTATAAATATTCAATTCAAGCAAATGATACTTATGGTTTAATGTCTGAGAAAACAGATGAAGCGTCATTAATTTTACCAAAAATACCTCTTAAAAAGTAGTTTTAGAACATGCCTCATATAGTATTTAATAAAACAGACCTAATAAATACACCATCAATTAAAGATGGTGTAGACTTTAAATTTATTGCAAAATCGTATAATTTCACAACAAGTCAACGAAATACAGAGTATAAAATTGCAGTTGAAAATGAGAACAAAGAATTTTTATTAACTTTAAAAAATAAAGATGATGACCAAATGATTAAGGTTGATAAAGTTACAAGAATTGCTCCTATTACTTTAGTAAAAGATGCGTTAAATGCTTACACTAAAGCTATCAATGCTAATATTATATTTTCAAACACTAATACGATAAATCAAAAAGCAGAACCAAATAAAGAGTATTTAAAAGATATTAATTATTTTGTTGACGAATTTCAAACAGATAAAGAGATTCAAATAGAAGTTGGTTTTGGAAGTGGTAGACATCTTTTATATCAAGCTAAAAACAATCCAGATGTACAATTTATTGGCCTTGAAATACATACACCTTCAATTGAACAAGCATTAAAACAAATGAAATTACAAGATATTACAAATGTCTTAATAGTAAATTATGATGCAAGATTATTTATGGAATTTATTGACTCAAATAAAGTTGGTAAAATCTTTGTACATTTCCCTGTTCCTTGGGATAAAAAACCTCATAGAAGAATTTACTCAAATGAGTTTATAAATGAAGCTCTAAGAGTTTTAAAAGTTGAAGGTACTCTTGAACTTAGAACTGATAGTAGAAAATATTTTGATTACTGTACAGAACTTCTTACAAACCTTCCAACAGGAAAAATTACAATTGATATAAATAAAGATTTAGCAATTACTAGTAAGTATGAAGATAGATGGAGAAAACAAGGTAAAAATATTTATGATGTGGTTTTATTAGCAAATAGTGTTGATGAACCATTAGAAATACAAAAAGATTTTACATTTGATTTTGAGATAAATTATGAGGAAAAGATAAAAAAGATTCCTACAAAATCTATTGTAGAAAAAGACTTCTTTGTTCATATTGAGGATTTATTTACAATTATCAATGAAGAAAATTCCGGATTAATTCAATTAACTATGGGTAATTTTGATAGGCCTGTAAGTAAATATTTACTTATTAGAGATGGGAAGATATCATATTATCAAGGAACACCAATTCCTACTAGTTCTAATATAAAAGCTCATAAAAAATTAAAAGAGATCTTAAAATAATGCTTGAAGCCAAAAATATATACTTATCATATGACGATAATAAATATATTATAAAAAAAGGAAACTTTTCAATTAAGCCAAAAGAGTTTATCTTTATAGGAGGAAACTCAGGAAGTGGAAAGTCTACTTTACTAAAATCTTTTTATGGAGAGATTCCATTAAAACATGGAAGCTTAAAAATTGATGGAGTAGAAGTTTTTGGAATAAAGGGCAAAAAATTAAGAGTTCTTAGAAAAGATATTGGAGTTATATTTCAAGATTATAAACTTGTAAATGAATATACAATTGAAGAGAATATTATGATTCCTCTTAAAATCAATGGCTATTCAAATGAAATATCAAAAGACCAAGCAAATAAACTGCTATCACATGTAAAACTATCACATCGTGCAGGATATTATCCAAATGAACTAAGTGGTGGTGAGCAACAAAGAGTTGCAGTTGCAAGGGCACTTGCACATAATCCAAAGATTATAATAGCAGATGAACCAACAGGAAACCTTGATGATTATTCAGCTGAAGTTGTTTGGAACTTATTAAAAGGTGCAAATGAACAATTAGGAATTACAATTGTAGTTGTAACACATAGAGTTCCAAAAAATCTTGGAATAAAATTTCGACAGTTATCTTTAGAGGATGGTATGATTTATGAAGTTTCTTAAAAATATATTTGCTTTCTTAATTCCTCTTTGTGCAATGCTTCTTACATTTACATTATATTTACTAATAGATAATGTTGTAGAAAACTATAAAAAGAAAATTTCAAGAGATTATTCTATTGTTATAGTTACAAATACGCCACTTATAAAAGAGAATATTGATGAACTTGCAGGTATAAAAGTTGAGAGAATTCAAACCTTACCAAAAGAAAAAATCATAAATGATATTAAATCAAATTTATCAACTAGTTCAGTTGCCTTATTAAAGAAAAAACTTCCTCATTTTTATCAAATATACTTAGAAGTTTTCCCAACAACTAGTGAATTAGAAACCATTAAAGAAACTCTTCTTCAAAATAAAAATGTTAGAAAAGTAGAAGTATTTTATAAAAACCATAATCAAACATATTTACTTTTAGTATTATTAAGTACTATATCTTTTATACTATTTTTTATAATCACAGTTTTTGCAATTATAATTATTGCTAAACAAATCAAACTATGGTTTCATGAACATAGTACTAGAATTGCAATATTAAGACTTCATGGTGCATCTGTATTATACAGTGCATCTACAGTATTAAACTATGCGATTATTAGTTCATTTTTAGCATTTTTAATTGTTGGTACACTTTTATATTATATTTCTAATAATATGGGCATATTATTTCCAATAGAGTTACATGAGATAATTAATGTAGAAATAGATTTAAATTATGAATTATTTAAAATATTTATTTTATCTTTTACTATTTCAATTTTTACAATATTAGGTGTACTTTTAAAGTACAAGATTAACGATGAGTAAGATACTATTTATATTATTACTAGTTTTTAGTAATACAGCCTTTGCCTCAACAAAAACTATTGATAATAAAATTAAAAATAATAAAAAAAGTTTAAATAAAAATGTATCAAAAAAGAAGCAAACTTCTTTAAAAGTTAAATCCCTAGCAAATAAAATTAAACTACAAAATAAAAATATTATCAATTTAGAAAAGAATATTAAAAAAGTAAACGCAGATATTAATGAACATGAAAAGCTTTTAGAAGAATCAAAATCAAAACTTGAACAATTAAAAAAGAGATCTACAAATTTAATAAAAGAAAAAAAAGGAAATGAAACACAAATAGTTGATACTATTATTGAAGATTTTTCCACTTCAATAGCACTTAAGTTAGCTTCTAAAAATACTTTAGGAGAGTTAATAGATAGTGAGATATATACTATTCTATCAGAAAATTCAAAAGATCAAATACTTAAATTAGATAATAATTATGATTTATTAACAAATAATACAAAGAAAAATAAAAAGAAAATAAAAACTATTTCAACATATATTGAGAAAAGAAAAAAGACAAAAAAGACATTAAGTAATCTAAAAAACAAACATTCTAAATCTTTAAGTGATTTAGAAAATCAACATAAATCATATCAAAAAGAGTTAAAAAAAGTTGCACAACAACAAGAATCATTAAAAAAACTTTTATCTAATTTAAATATTTTAAAAGAAGAAGAGTTAAGAAAAGAAAGAATTAGAAAAGCAAAAATCCAAAGATTACTTGCATTGAAAAAGAAAAAAGCTGAAGCAAAAAGAAGAAAAAATTCTAAAACGTCTAAAAAAGAAGATACTATTCAAACAGCTGAAGTGAGAAATCAAAAATATGCAAAAAACTTAAATTTAGATGTTAAAAAAATTGGCTCTTCAAACTCTGGAGTTAAAGTAGTTAGATATAGAGGGAAAAGAACTATTGCACCTTTAAAATCTTTTAATGTTGTAAAAAAGTTTGGTACATATTATGATCCTATTTATAAAATTAAACTATTTAATGAATCAATTGTTTTAAAAACAAAAAAACCTAAAGCAAAAGTTGTTTCTGTATTAAATGGAAAAGTTGTATATGCTAAAAAGAATTCAGGGATGCTAGAAAATGTTGTGATTATTCAACATGAAAATGGTCTTCATACAATCTATTCTCATTTAGATGAAATAGCACCAACACTTAAAGTTGGTAAATGGATAAAAAAAGGTTATGTAGTTGGTCGTGTTAATAAAAACTTAACTTTCCAAGCAACTAAAAACTCATCACATATTAATCCAAAAGATTTATTTAGAATTTAATGAGTAATTATAAATACTTACATATTTATCTTCCAGTTTTTTTTATTTTATGGCTTGGACTTTTTATCGATAGTAAAGTAGTATCAAACTACTTTGAAAACAATCAATATATCACAAATATATTAGTTCTTTTTGTCTTTATTTGGATTTATTTAAAAGTATCTGTAAAAATAAAAAAGTTAATGCTTTATGGATTAATTATGGCTTTTTTAGGAGAAGCTTTATTTGCTCTTGTATTAGGGATGTATACATATAGATTAGAAAATCTTCCTTTATATGTTCCCTTAGGGCATAGTATAATATATGCAGCTGTTTTCTATATAGCTAAAGAGCCTATTTTAAAAAGAAATAAAGACTTAAGCATAAAAATACTTTATATTTTAATGATTCTATATTCAAGTTCTTGGCTTGTTTTTGCAAATGATGTTTTTGGTTTTGTTTGTATGTTAGTTATAGTTTATTTATTTAAGAAAAAGCCACATACTAAGCTTTTCTTTTTGATAATGTTTTTTATGATTGTGTATTTAGAACTTATTGGAACTCATTTTCAAAACTGGTATTGGCCTGAAATTTGGTTTGATAAAATACCTTTTATTCCAAGTGCTAATCCTCCTAGTGGTATTAGTGTTTTTTACTTTGGTTTTGATGTTGGATGCTTATTAATTTATAAACTACTAAATAAACAAAAGTGGAAAAGATTACGTAATTTACAAAAAATAAAAAGAGAAAAAATATGATATTATATATAGATGGAGATGCTTTTCCAAATTTATTAAAACCTATTGTTTTAAGAGCAATTGAAAGATTAGAACTTAAAACAATTGTAATTGCAAATAAGAAAATAAACATTGGAAAATCAAGTCATATTACATATATGATAGTTGATGCTGGGGCTGATGAAGCTGATAATAAAATAGTTGAGCTTTTAAAAGAAGATGACTTAGTAATAACAGCAGATATCCCTCTAGCAGATAGAGTAATAACAAAAAAAGCACACGCAATTGATCACAGAGGTGCTATGTACACAGAAGATAACATAAAACAATATCTAGCATATAGAAACCTAATGCAAGAAATAAGAGATAGTGGGGAGATGACAAAAGGGCCAGCTGCTTTTAGCTCAAAAGATTCACAACAATTTGCAAACTCATTAAATAAATTTTTGCAAAATATCAAATAATTGAAAATAACATAAAGGATTTACCATCATTTTAATAGACCAAGCAACAAAAAAACAATTTAACTCATTTTGTAAAAAAAACAATCCAAAAGACCTAGAAACTGCAATTGAATACTTTACTGTATTTGGAGGTCTAAATTGTGATATCGATATTACAAAACCATTAAAAGAGTTAATACAAACAGAGATTTTAGATAAATATAGATATTTAAAAAACCAAATAAATGCAATAACAGGTGGGTATAGTGTTGACCAAGCAGTATTAAGTGGTATTGCTTTAGGAGATAGAAGAACAAACTCATCTTTTAAAAGAGCCTTTGTAAGCTTTGAAGAGGGAATGAAATGTATTGATGGACTAGTTGAAAGAGGCATAATTGAGATGGAATCATCTCAACACTTCTTAGTTAATCAAAGAGGAGATAGTAAAATATCTAAAAAACTTCTATTTACTACTCCTTTTTTAAGATTCTGGTTTGCTTTTGTTTCACCTATTTATAAAGGTATTAAAGATGGTAATTATGATGAGTTTTATAAAAATTATGAAAATAGAAAAGTTGAATTTACAGGTTTTGTATTTGAAGAGTTAGCAATGGAATTTTTAAGAGATGCGTATAAAGATGATGAGATTAAAAATATTGGTAAATACTGGGATGATAAAAATAGTATTGATTTAGTTGCTAAAACTAAGTCTGGAAAAACAATAGCAGCATCTTGTAAGTATGTAAACTCTAAGATTAAAAAAAGCGAATTAAACAACTTAAAAAACACTTGTAAAGAAGTTGGTTTTGAAGCTGATATTTATATACTATTTACAAAAAAAGGCTTTACAAATGAGCTTAAAGCACTAAAAGATGAAACACTAAGATTATATACTGCAAAAAGCTTTAAATTATTACTTGATAAATAAAATATGAACTTAGTAGGACTTGATTATATAAATGAAAAAGATAAAGAGTTAACAAAACTCTTTATTGAATCAAAGAGTATAAAAAAATATATCTTAGGAATAAACAAACTTGGTAAAAGTGTATTAAAACATCTAGAAATTGATGGAATAATAGATGATTTTACAAGAGTTCAAAAATCAAGAAAAAAAACAGTACTTCAAATAGAAGAAGTTCCAAAAGACTCAATCATATTAACAGTAGCAACTGGAAGTCCTCTTGAAGTAAAGATAAAACTAGATGAGCTAGGATATATACATTTTAACTATTTAGCATTTATAAGATACTCAAAATTAGATCTTGTTCACCCTCCTTTTATCATGGATTTTAAAGATGACTTTATTAAAAATAAAAAGAAATACCAAAAAACTTACGAGCTATTAAATGATGAGAAATCAAAAGAAGTTTTTACTAAAGTATTAAATTTTAAAATGAGTTTTGATTTAGAGTTTATGGAAGGTTTTACAAATAATTTTGATGAACAATATTTTGATAAGGATTTAATTCCAAATATCAAAAACATAAACTTTGTAGATGGTGGAGCATATGTGGGAGATACACTTCCAAATATTATAAAAAACTTTCCTGATTATAAAAAGATATATTGTATTGAACCAAATGACTTACATATTAAAATAGCAAAAAGAGACTTTGAAAATCAAAGAGATATTAAGTTTATAAACTGTGGCTTAGGAAAAGAAAAAATAGAAGTTAATGAAGCTCAAAACTCAGATGAAATACAAGATACACAAAATATCTGTGAGCATGATTATCAAGCTATAAATATAAATACAATAGATAACCTAATAAAAGAAAAAGTAGATTTTATAAAACTTGATATTGAAGGTGCAGAACAAGATGCTATAAAAGGTGCAAAACAAACTATATTAAACTATCACCCTATTTTAGCAATTTGTATCTATCATAAGGCAGAAGATTGGTATAAAGTTCCTCAATTAGTCTTAAGTATTA
>NYWO01000090.1 GCA_002685075.1 Arcobacter sp. | reverse complement strand
TGTTGTTAAGATGCGATTATATCTAAAGTTTAGTAAATTAGTTTATATATTCATAGTTTTTGATTAGAGTTTTTAAATATTTCGTAGCTTTTGTTTTTTGATAAAAAACAAATCCAATTATAGGTAGAATTCCCAATCCATAGGTAAATAAAATAGATAAAATTATAAGTAGAGTGATAAATAAAGTATAAGAATTATCAAGTTCAGCATCTAGTATCAAAGTATTTGAATCAAATTTAGCTGTAAGATTATATTTCAAAAATGTATCAATAGGATTTTTAGCAATAGTTAGTATATTTTTATCAATACTGTGTTCATATTTTTTATCTTTTGATAGTTGTTTATTTAAAAACTCATATAAATCTTTTTTGTCTTTTTTTAATTTTAACTCTTTGATAACTTGTACATCAAACATTCCCATAATAAGCCTTGATTTTATTTTGAGTATATCAAAAAATAAAAGCTAGACTATTTTATGTTTGTTTATTATTTATACAAGTGTATAAAGTTTTTAATCAAAATACTAAAGTATAAAAAGTAGCTCTTGCAAGTCCATGTTTTTCCATAATATTTTGCTCAACTAGATTAGATAAATCTCTATTTGCTGTAACTCTTGTAGCTTTTGTAATATTCATATATTTTTTTACTTTCATTCCACCTTCAAAATCTTCTGGTAATGAAGCTAACATTTTTTGAATAACTTTTTTTTGTCTATCATTTAACTTTTTGTTTTGAATTTTTGAATAAAAATTCGTTTTTAGTTTAACTGTATTAATTTTTTCTAATGATGAAGATATTGATTCTTCATATAAGTTGATATTCCACTTTATCCACTCATTTATGTCAAGACTTGTATTTGTACATGTATTATCTAAAACCTGATAATATTCTTTTCTTTTACTATGTATACTTGATGAAATAGAATAAAAATCTGCATTTGCAAGCTTACCTTTTGCTAGCACATAATCACATATAGCTCTTGCAATTCTTCCATTTCCATCATCAAAAGGATGAATTAGCAAGAAATATAGATGTGCTATTATGGATTTATATATATAGTTTGTTTCATTTTCTTCATTTATCCATTTTAGAAAATCTTCCATAAGTTTAGGTACATCTTTTGCTTTTGGTGCAATATAGTGAACTTTTTCTTTTTCCCATGAACCTGATACTATTTGCATATCTTCTTTATCTTTTCTATATTCACCTAAAAGTATCTCTTTTAATCCTGATTGACCAGTTGGAAATAAAGCTTTATGCCATAAATACAATCTTTTTTTATCAAGGTTTGCATCATTGTTTTTTGTATCAAGTATAATTTGCACTAATGCATCACTTTGTATAGTTGAATCATAAGAGTCTTCTTCTAAGTCTAATTTTAGTAGTTTATTTATAGATGAACGAACAGATGAACGCTGTAATAGTTCTCCTTCAATTGCAGAAGTTGATATAGCTTCATTTATAAGTATTTCACTTAAAAACTCTTTTGAATTAGAGTGATTCATAAAACTATCAATCATATTCAAGTTACCAAATTTGTAAAAGAGTTGCTCTAAAGGCTGTTTATCATAAATAAAATTAGGAAAATTTTCGTTTTCCCAAATCCATTTTTTTTCATAATGAGACGTTTTCATAATAGCATTGTATCATTTTCTGATACAATACTAGGCTTTTATGATTTATTAAAGACCAAACGTAACTAATAGTTCAGAATCTTCTATCTTCACATCTTTTACAAAAGAGCCTTTAAAAGAGTCTTTTTTTATTGTATATATTGGCACTTGTTTAAAAACACTATCGAGAATTGGTTTGATATTTGATGTTAATGAATTTAAAATATTTTTATCTATTTTTGCATCTGTAAAATCAATATTTTCAATTGTTACATCACTTAAATAAATTGATGAATTCTCTTTATTAAAGTAAGGTACTCCAGAAACTTCGAGTTTTCCAGTAGTCTTAGGTACAAATATTGCAGAAAGATTTACATCTACATTTGCACTCAATCTATTTTCACCATCTTTTATAAATACATTTGGTTGTTTGATTAATAAGTTTGCTAACACAAAATCTTGTTCAATTGGAAACTTACTTGAGGGTTTATTTAATTGTCCATCATCTATTTTCATAGTTAAGCCATCTAAACCTATATCTTTTACACATCCTGTAAATAATGTAAGAGTTATTAGAACTAAAATTGTATTTATTTGCTTTTTAAAAGTCATTTGTTTCCTTGTCTTTTTTATATTGGGTATTTTACTATAATTTTTAAATTTATTAATACTACATTAACACAAGACTTATACTATCCCCTTATAGATTTAATTTTCTAAAAGGAAAAGAGTATGAAAATATTTTTGATTCTACCAATTCTTTATTTTTCTTTATTTGGTTTTACTCTAGAAGAAGTAGAGCAACGAGCAAAAAAAGAAAACAGTGATATTTTAATACAAAAGAATGAACTTTCAAGTACTAGTTTTGAACTTAGGGCTAAAAAAGCAAAAAGATATGGACAAGTAGATTTGTTTTCTTCTTATACAAAATATGATAGTCCAAGAACTCTAAAGCCTTTAGCTCCTCCTATTTCTTCTTCAGTTGTTACAAGTGAAAATATTGCAAACTATGGTGCTAGTTATACTGTAGTTTTATTTAATGGATTTAAAGATGCAAAAGATGTAGATATTGCGAATATTCAAGAATCACTACAAAAAAATATGCTAAATCTTACATATAATCAAGTTATATATAATGTACGTGCCTTATATATAGATATATTATCTTTAAGAAATCAAAAAAAAGCTCAAGATGAATACCTGAAATCCTTATTTAAATTGAAAGAAAATATCACTCAAGAAGTAAATATAGGTAAAAAAGCGAAGGTTGAATTATTAAAAGTTGAAGCAGATTTACAAAATGTTCTTAGTGGAATAAATAATATCCAAGCAAATATAAATATTTTAAAATCTTCACTAAATGTTTTAATAAACCATGAAGGTGATTTTGAAGTAAAAGATATAGAATATAAGGCTACAAATACTCTTACTCTCCTAAATATCAGTGAGTATTTTGAAAAAATAGAAAATCTTTCTTATTTTAAGATTTCAAAGTTAAATGAACAAAAATCAATATCTGCTTATAAAAAATCAAAAGCAGCTTATTATCCAAGAATTAGTGCAAATACTCAATACTCAGAAATCTATTCAACGCATGGAGATGATGATAAGATTTTCCAATTTGGTCTTAGTTTAAATTGGAATGCCTTTGATTTTGGAATGACAAATGCATTAGTTGAAAAAGCAAAAATAGAGAAAATAAAAAGTTCACTAGAATTAAAGAAAAGAGAACTTGAAGTTAAACAGAAAATAATTCAAGCAATAAATCAAATAAAACAAAGTGAACAAAACTATAAAAGTGCGAAGAAAGAGTTTTTATTTACAGAAGAAACAAATAAGATAGAAAAAATTAGATACGAACAAGAGGCAATAGATATTTATAATTATCTTTATGCAAAAGGACAAAATGAGATTGTAAAAGCAAAAGAAATTCTAGCAAAATACAGTCTTTTAAAAGCACACTACTATTTTGAATATATATTAGAGGAAACAAAATGAAAAAGTTAATTTTATTTATAATATTAATAGTATTAGTTTTAGCAGGTATAAAACTAATAAAAAATAAAAATGATGAACTGGCAAATGAATCATTTGCTGTAAAACCAATTTTTACTGTAAATGTTGTAAAAGCTAAATCAAAAATAGTAGAAGAAAGAAGCACTTTTATAGCAAAACTAGAATCAACTCTTGCTCCAAAAATATCTACAAAAGTAGCAGCATATATAAAAAAAGTTCATGTCGTAGAAAATCAAGAAGTAAAAAAAGGTGATTTACTTATATCTATTGATTCAAAAGAGATAGAAAAGTCTTTAATCCAAATCAAAAACTCTATAAAATCAATACAATTATCAATCGATAGTATGAATGCAAATGTTTCCTCTTTAAGAAATGAAACAAAAGCTTCAAAAAGTAAACTTGATCGGAATAAGATTTTATATAAAGTTGGAGGATTATCAAAAGAAAAGTTTGAAAATTCTGAAGTAGAGTATCAACTTAAAAAAGCAAAAGTTGATTCAACACTAAAAAGTATTGAAGCTAAAACTTATGAGCTTAAAGCTATTGAAAACTCGTATGATTCAAAAAAAGCTAGTTTAGAATATTATAATATAAAATCCCCAATAAATGGAATTGTAGATAGTATCATGCTAAAAACTGGAGATATGGCACTTGCAGGAAAAACTATATTAACACTTTTATCAAAAGAACAAAAATTAACTTTTACATTTTCAAATAGTGAGATAAAAAAAGATTTAGAAGTAATTGTAAATAATGACAGTAATAATAATGTAAAAACAAAAATATCTAAAATCTTAAAAAGCAGTGATAAGTTTTTATATCAAGCACAAATAGATTTAAATACATATCTTGACTTAGCAATTGGAAGCTTTGTAAATATTGAAGTTATTACAAAAAAGCAAGAAGCTAAAGCCCTTCCTATAAATACTATTTTACATAGAAAAGATGGTACCTATGTTGTTCTTTATGAAGAAGATGAAAATAAAAATGCAAAATTTAGCTTTAAAAAAGTAGAAGTATTAGTTCAAAGTGAAGATTATGTTATTACAAATCCTGTAATAGAACAAAGTGTTGCACTTGCTAGTGAATCAAAATTAGTAATTTTGCCAAGTAGCAATAACTATACAATAGTGGAAAAATAGATGAAAAATATAGTAAAAGCGATACTCTCTCGACCTTTTTTTGTATATTCTTTTTTAGCTTTGTTTTTATTTTTAGGAATTAATGGATATTTTAAACTTGACAAAAAACTCTTTCCAAATTCAAATAGACCTGAAATTGCAATTGTTATAGTCCAACCTAGTGCATCAGCTAAAGATATGGCTTCAAATATTGCTATTCCTTTAGAGAGTGAATTATATACGATTGATAAAGTAAGAAGAGTTTATTCTTCAACTATTGATGAGGTGAGTGTAATAAGAGTTGAGTTTGAATATGAAAAAAGTTTAATAGATGCCTCAAGTGATGTTAGAAACTCTATTGATAAAATAAAATCTTCTCTTCCAAGTGATATTTTAGAACCACAACTTCATAAAATATCAGAATCAACAGCTCCAATTATTACAATAGCAGCATCATCTAAAAATAATCTTCCTTTAGAAGATATACGACAGATTATAGAAAATGATATAGCAAAAGGCTTTTTAAAACTAAAAGGTATTGCAAATGTAGATATTTTTGGTGGTTACAAAAAAGAGTTACAAATAATAGTAAATAAAGAAAAACTTGATAAATATGGATTAAGTCTTGCTCAAGTTATGGAAGTTGTAAAACAAAATAATAAAGATTATGCTTTAGGCTCAATTGATAATGAAAAGAGTAGGTTTCTATTAAAAATAAAAGAACAAAAAGATGCAGTTTATAAAATAAGAGAGATTCAAATAAATCAAGATTTAAAACTAAAAGATATAGCAAAAATTTATTTTGGATATTATAATAATAGTGCTATATATCATGGGAATAGCCAAAAAGCAATAGCCCTTAGTATTCAAAGAAATGATAATTCAGATGTAGTTTCAAGTATAGAAATAGTAGAAAAACACTTAGAAACTGTACGAAAAGATTATCCAAATCTTAGTTTTAATATCACAGATACTCAAAAAACTACAATAGTTCAAAGTACAGATAATATGTTTATAGCTTTAAGAGATGCGATTATAATGTCTATGATTGTAGTATTTATATTTCTAGCATCATTTAGACAAATCTTTGTAGTTCTACTTACTATTCCTATGGTTTATGTAAGTACTATAGCTTTAATGTGGTTATTTGGTTTAGAGTTTAATATCATCACATTAACCGCTATTATTTTAGCACTAGGTCTTTTACTTGATGATACTGTTGTAGTCGTTGAAAATATTGAACGACACTACTCTTCTATAAAAGAGCCAATGTCAAAAGCTGTGTTAAATGGAACTTCTGAAATTATGTTTGCCGATTTCTCAGGAACACTTACAACAATAGTAGCACTTTTACCTATACTTTTTATTGGGGATTATCCACAAACTGTATTTGGTCCTTTAATAGGTACATTACTTTTAGCACTTATTGCTTCATTTTTTGTATCTATTACTTTTGTGCCCTTAATTTCTACAAAAATCTTAGCAATTGATAATAAATATATCTTACTTTTAGAAAATAAGTTTAACATTTTAAGTGATATTATAAATAATTTCTTTGTAGAGTTTTTTATAAATACAGTTAAATTAGCACTAGAAAAAAAAGTAGTTGCTAGTATATATTTACTTGCTTTAATGGCACTATTTTTTATAAGTGCAAAAATAGTTATGCCTATGGCTGGGCAAGAGTTAATGCCTGCAATGGATACAGGTGCTGCTAAGATTAAAATTGTAACTGATTCAAATATGTCAATACAAAAAACAGAACAAATCTTAGATAAAGCAGAATCTATAATCAATAAAAATGAACATATTCAAAGTATCTCATCTTCTATTGGTGGTGAGGCTGGAGTTTTAAGTATAGGAAGTGGTGGTGGAGTTAATGATATTCTTATTATTGCAAATTATGTAAATAGATTTAATAGAAGTGAAACTATTTGGGAAATTGAAGCTATTTTACGGAATGAATTATCTAAAATTTCTGATATAAAAAGACTTGAAGTAAGCGATGCAGGTGCAACAGCAATGGCTAGTATAAAAGCAAATATTGATGTGACTTTATATGGAAATGACTTAAATAAATTATATGAAAAAGCTTTAGAATATGAAAAAGCAATGTACAATACTCAAGGTATTGTAAATGTTAGTAAAACATGGAATATAGATAATAGTTCATATATTTTAAATATAGATGCAAAAAAAGCCTTTGCTTATGGAATAAAAGAGCAAGAAATAGTAACTCAACTACAACTTGCTTTAAGAGGTTCAAAAGTTGCTTTTTATCCAATAGTAAATAGTGTTGATCTTCCTCTTAGAGTATGGCTTGAAAAGGAAAGTATTCAAGATGTAAGAGCAATACAAACACTTTTAATAGATACTCCTAAGGGCAAAATCCCTCTTAATACAATTGCTTCTATTAGTACAGAATTAGAACCTAATATAATCACAAGAGAGGGTTTAGATTATACTATTGATATATTAGGTTTTAGAGAAAAAGCTTCGATTTCACATTTAATGGCAAATTTTGAAGAAGCAGCTTCCCATATTGAATTACCAAATGATATAAAGCTTGTTCAAACAGGAGATATCCAACAGCTTCAAGATTCATCAATACGAATAATAAAAGCTGTTGGGCTTGGATTATTATTGATATTTTTAATTATGATTCCAATGTTTAATTCTCTTAAAATTCCTATTTTAATTATCTTATCAATACCCCTTACAATAGGTGGTGCTTCATGGATACTTATACTTTTGGATTATCATAGTTCTATGAGTGCGATGATAGGTTTTATTTTACTTGCAGGTGTTATTGTAAATAATGCTATTTTATTAATACATTTTGCAATAGAAAAACAAAATGAAGGATGGGATGCAAAAGAAGCAATCATGGAGAGTATTAAAACCAGAACTAGACCTGTTTTAATGACTGCCATTAGTGTTAGTGTTGGTATGATTCCTGTAGCTCTTGGATGGGCTATAGGAATGGAGAGATTAGCTCCTTTGGGTGCTGTTGTTATTGGTGGATTAATTGTAGGTACCTTTTTAACGCTTGTATTTATACCACTATTTTTTGTTTGGACTCACAGATAAAAGATAAATTCTTAAGTACTATAGGTATAATAAAAAGAAAGGCTTTTAAGTGTATAAAATTTTATTAGTTGAAGATGATTTGATTTTAGGAGATACTATTTTTGATATATTAGAAAGTGCTGGTTTTGAAGCTACTTGGGTTAAAGATGGACAAAAAGCTTTAGATCAAACTTTTATAACAAACTACGATTTATTTTTATTTGATGTAAATGTTCCTTTTATAAACGGCTTTGAACTTTTAAAAGACTTAAGAGCAAGTGGGGATATTACTCCTGCTATTTTTATAACAGCAAGAGTTGATATAGATTCTTTTTCACGTGGATTTGAAATAGGTGCAGATGATTATATAAAAAAACCTTTTGAAATTGAGGAACTTATTATTAGAATAAGTGCTCAAATAAAAAAATCTTTTAAAACATATAATAAAAATATAGTTTATAAAGATTTGTCTTTTTCTATAGATAAAAAAGAAATTTTTAAAGACAATCAAAAGATTCATATAACACCTACTGAGTTTAAACTCTTTGAGCTTTTTATAAAAAATATTGGAAAAATGATTTCAAAAGAAGAAATTTTATATCATGTTCATAGTGGAGATGAGGGAAGTGAAGCAGCACTTAGAGTACAAATATCAAAACTAAAAAAAATTGGCTTAGAGATTACAAATTTAAGAGGGGTAGGGTATAGATGTGAACAAGTATAAGAAGAAAGCACTTTTAAAATTTACACTTATATATTTTTTATCAACTTCTATATTTATAATAGTATTAGGTTATCTATATTTTTCACAACAAAAAAACTTGATACTACAAAAATATGCTCTAAGAATGCATCATTATGTTATAACACTAAAGCAAACAAACTTCAAATATAAACAAGATAATTATAGCTATAAACTTATAGATGATATGAAAGTAAAATATCAATTACCAATAAAAGAAAATGATTTATATGTAAAAGTTTTCCCACAATTAAAGAGTGAAAAAAATATTCAAGCAAGTATATCTTCTTGGCTTATTGATGATGATATCAGTAGTATTAAAAACCTTGTAATAAAATGGCAAATCACTTTAAATTTACTTTTTCTAATCATTAGTTTTATCCTTGCTAAAATTTCTTTAAAACCTATGGAAGATACTATTTCTCATCTTGATAGATTTATAAAAGATTTAATACATGATTTAAATACACCTGCAACTTCAATTTTATTAAATGCTAAAATGCTTGATAATGAGATTAAAGAAGAAAAAGTTTTAAAGAAAATAAATAGAATAAAACATAGTGCACAAAATATTGCATCTTTATATGAAAACTTAGATGTATTTTTAAGTAATAATACAAAAAAAACTAAAGTAAATCTTTACTCAATTTTAAATCAAAAAGAAGATGAATATAAAATTATCTATCCAAATATAGAAATGAATATAGAGAATAAAGAGATGCTTGTAAATACTAATGAAAAAGCTATAAGAAGAATTATAGATAATATTCTATCAAATTCCTGCAAATATTCAAGAGAGAAACCCAAAATAGATATAAGATTTAAACAAAATAAACTAATAATCAAAGATAATGGAAAAGGTATAAAGTTTCCAAAAAAAGTTTTTGAAAGAAGTTATACAGAAAATGAACATGGACATGGAATAGGTATGCATATAGTATATAAATTAGCTATGGAATTAGATTTAGATATAAAGATTACTTCAAAAGAAAAAGAAGGAACTATCATCGAACTAGTATTTTAAATCCTTCTTGCAATTATTGGTGCTATATTCATAACTATAAAAAGCCTCATAATATGATGAATAGTAATATATGGAATATTTGCAGCTACTAAAATTGCAATTAGATTTATTTCAGCTTGTCCTCCTGGAGAGAAAGCTAAAAGTATTGAAATAATGGAAAAGTCAAATAAATAGTATGCAAGGCTTATAAAAAGTATTGAAATTAAAGCTAGAATTATAAAATGTCCAAAGGTAGCTATTAAAGTCTGAAGTATTGTTTTATAATCAACTCCTTTAAAAGTAAAACCAATAATAGTACCAAAGATAACTTGCACAAACTTAATAAGCTCATCAGGTATTTTTGTATGTATTAATCCATTTGAATGAATCAAAATACTAAGAATCATAGGACCTATTAAATATGCTGCTGAGATATTTAACTTCTTTGCTATAAATGCTCCTATTGCCCCAACACAAGAAAGATAGAAAAGTTCTTTTAGATTTGTATCTACTAATGGTACTGTGATTATTTGGTTACCACTAATATCAATATGAAAGATATATTGAATAACAAAAGGAAGTGTTATAACTATAAAAAATAGTCTTGAAGATTGAACTAGAGTGATTTTAGAAATATTAGCTTTTATCTGCTCTCCTATAATCACCATTTCTATAACACCTCCTGGCATTGAACTTAAAAAGGCAGTTCTTTTATCAAAGTCTAAAAATCTATGATAGTAGTACATCCCACAAATAATAGTAATAATTGTATATGGAATAATAAGAAGAATAGA
>NYWO01000089.1 GCA_002685075.1 Arcobacter sp. | reverse complement strand
TGTCCACCTTCACAAGCCATAGAAATTGTAACATCTGCACCAATTATTTCAAATGCAACTTGATTTACAACTTCTGGAATTACTGGGTTTACTTTTCCAGGCATAATTGAGCTTCCTGGTTGTACTTTTGGTAGATTAATTTCATTAAATCCTGCTCTTGGACCTGAACTTAAAAGTCTTAAATCGTTACAAATCTTAGATATTTTGATTGCAACTCTTTTTAAAATTCCTGAAATATGAACAAAAGCTCCAGTATCTTGTGTTGCTTCGATTAAATCAGTTGCTGTTTCATAATCAACACCAGTTACTTCTCTTAAATTACTTATTACTTTTCTTTTATAAGCAGCTTTTGAATTAATACCAGTACCAATGGCAGTAGCTCCTAGGTTAACTACCTTTAGTAAAGCTTGAGCATCTCTTAATCTAAAAATATCTTCATCAATCATAACTGAGTAAGTTTTAAACTCTTGACCTAAAGTCATAGGAACAGCATCTTGAAGTTGTGTTCTTCCCATCTTTAAAACATCTTTGAATTCTATTGCTTTTTCATTAAAAATATCTCTTAAATAACGTAAAGAATCTTTTAATTTATAAATTAATTCATGTAAAGTTAGCTTAATTGCAGTTGGGTAAACATCATTTGTAGATTGACTCATATTAATATGATTATTAGGATGTATAATATGATATGCACTTCTTTTTTCGCCTATAATCTCTAATGCTCTATTTGCTATTACTTCATTTGCATTCATATTCGATGAAGTTCCTGCTCCTCCTTGAATTGGATCTACAATAAACTGATCATGAAACTTTCCATCAATTATTTCATTACAAGCTTGAACAATTGCATCTCTTTGTCTATCTGTTAGATCCCCTAATTCAAAATTTGTTAAAGCACAAGCTTTTTTTACTTTAGCAAGGGATTTTATAAAAGTAGGAAACAATGACATATCTGTATGAGTGATATCAAAGTTCTCTTTTGCTCTTAGTGTTTGTATACCGTAATATGCATCTTTTTCTATTTTCTTATCACCTAAAAAATCTTTTTCTATTCTATATTCTTCTTCCATTATAAACCTCTTAATTTAATATTTAAAAGTATACTTTTTAAAAGTATGCTAAAAGTGTGTTTTTATTCATTCAACAATAAAGTATAACCTTCTTGTGAAACATTTTTTATAATATTTATAGGAAGTTTAGCTCTTAAATCTTTAATAAAAGATTTTAATGCATGAGAAGTCATTTCTTTGTCAATCCAAAGTTCTTCTTCTATTTGCATATAGCTTACTATTGAGTTTTTATTTTCATAAAGTAAATGTAAAAAATCTTTTTCTCTTTTTCTTAAACTTATCTCTTCATTTTCATTAAAAACAACTATTCTTTTATGTAAATCTAAAAATAAATTAGGAGCTAAACTTATTTGATCAAGTAAGTTTTCATTTATATATTTAAATAATGCTTCATTTAACTTTTTTAAATTCAATGGTTTTAAAATAAAATGATTTACATTTAAGTTTATTAATTCCATTAGATACTCTTCATTAGAATGAGCTGTAAGCATTATTATACTTGTATGTCTATCTGTTTTTCTTACTTTTTTTACAAATTGTACTCCATTTATATTTTTCATTTGAATATCACTAAGTATTATTTTTGGTCTATATTCCTCATACATTTCATAAGCTTCTTCACCATCACAAGCCTCATAAACTTCTTTAAAATAGTATTTTAATGTCTTTACAATAACTTCCCTAATTCCATCTTCGTCTTCAACACACAAAATACTAATATCTTTTAATTTTTCTAATAAAATATCATCCATTTTTTTATCCTATTTTATCCTAAGAGTACTATTTTAAAAACAGCACCTTCCTTACTATTTTCAACACTTAATTCCCCACCCATATTTTTCTCAATAATAAGTTTTGAAATATAAAGACCTAATCCTGTACCCTTAGATGATTCTTTCGTACTAAAATATGGGTCAAATATCAAATCAAAATATTTCTCTTCTAAGCCACCTGCATTATCTTTTACTTTAATAATACATAAACTTCTATCACTTTTAATTTCAAGAGTAATTTTTGGATTTTCGATTTTTCTTTCAACTAAAATATCTTTTGCATTTGAAATTAGATTTAAAATTACTTGTGCAAATTCTGTTGGATAGCCATTTATAAATTTGTTTTCTTTTACATCAAGGTCTAGAATAATTAAACTATCTTCTAAAGAAGCACTCGCAAGATTTATTGCTTTTTTACAAGAATCTAGAACATCAAAGACTTCTTTTTTCTTATCTGGTTTGTAAAAATTTCTAAAATCATCAATTGTATTAGACATAAACTCAATCATTTTATCACTTTTTTCAATTGATGTTAAAATATGTTCATTTGTAACTTTTTTAAATCTAGTTGCAGTTTCAAGTTCCATTAAAGTTCCTGAAATTTCAGTTAAAGGCTGTCTCCATTGATGTGCAATCATTGAAATCATTTCACCCATACGTGCTAACTTTGATTGTTGTAAAATTGCCTTGTCTTTTTGCTTTCCATCTTCAATACCCTTTCGTACTTTCGTGACTAAGGTTTTATTTAAAAGCTCAAGCCTTTCTTCCCTATTTTCAACTCTTTTCTTATATTTTTTTATTACATCATGAATAATTGTATTCATAAGAATTGAGAAAAGTACCATAAATACAAAGACTATAACTGTTAAAACAAGCATAAAATCTTTAAATTCATTTTGTCTTATTTCATGAAGTTTTTCTTTTTGTTTTATTATCTTTAAGAGTTTATTCTTATCATAATTTTTGTTTAAAATATATAATTGTTGGAATTCTTTAATATCAGTTTTAAAACTACTGTTTGTAAGTTTTAAATAGTATGAAGTTGAAAAAAACGAAATAAATAAAATAGCTAAAAAAGGAACTATAATAATAAAAAAAGGTATTCCTTCTTTATTAAACATCATCTTACCTTTGAATAAAGTTATCATATATATTGACTAATTTTTATTAAAAACTAGCTGACTTTAGCTTGTCAACTAGTTTTAAAAAAGTAAAAGTGTTTACTTTTTTATTTTTTTGTCATTTATATTATCAACTATTTCTTTCCAAACTTTTTTATCAATTTTGAAATCGTTATAATCATTATATCTTAGTACTGGTTTTTTACCCTCACGTAATTGTCTATCATAACCTTTAATTAATTGTAATACAGGTTTATATAAAAGTGCGATAACAATTAAATTTATTACAGCTAATAATCCCATAGATAAGTCAGCAAAAGTAAAAATTGAACCTAAGTCTTGAAATGAACCCCAAATAATAAGTACAATACAAAATAATTTAAAACCTATAAATAAAGCTTTATTATCTTTACTAAAGAAGTTTAAACTATTTTCTGCAAGGTAATAATTATATAGCATTGAAGATAATCCAAATAAGAATAATGCAATAGTTACAAAATATCCACCTAATGGTCCAATATGCTCAATTAGAGAATTTTGTGTTAACAATACACCTTCAACACTTTCTACACCAGGAACATAAACACCTGATAAAAGAATAATAAATGCAGTACAAGAACATAAAATAATTGTATCAATGAATACTGAAAACGATTGAACAATACCTTGTTGTACTGGATGTGCAACATATGCAACAGCTGCAACATTAGGTGCAGAACCTAAACCTGCTTCATTTGAGAACATACCTCTTTTAGCACCTTGTAAAATAACAGCTCCAATTCCACCACTAATAGCAGAAGAAGGATTAAATGCTTCATTTACAATCATAGTAATTAAATCAGGAATTTTTTCAAAATTTAAACCAATAACAACTAAAGCAATTAATAAATATCCAATAGCCATAACAGGAACAATAACTTCAGTAAATTTAGTAATTCTTCTAATTCCACCAAATACAGCAGATGCAAAAATTATTGTTAATACAATAGCAGTAATCCATGTTGGAATATCAAATGAAGATTGAATTGATGTTGTAATAATAAACGATTGTGTTGCATTAAAAGCAAAACCAAAAGTAATTATTAATAAAAGTGAAATAATAACACCTAGCCATTTTTGTCCTAATGCTTTTGTAGCATAATAAGCTGGGCCTCCTCTATATACACCTGTATCTTGTCCATCTTTTTCTTTATATAATTGTGCTAATGAACACTCAAAGAAGCTAGTACTCATTCCGATTAAACCAATAAGCCACATCCAAAAAACAGCTCCAGGACCACCTAGTGTAATAGCAACAGCAACACCTGCAATATTACCACCACCTACTCGACCTGCTATACTTAGCATTAAAGCTTGGAAAGAACTAATATGTCCCTCTTTATCATGAGAAGTATCTCTTAAAATATTAAACATTTTAAAAAAATATCTAAACTGTACAAACCGTGAACTTACTGTAAAAAACACACCTAAAAGAGGAAGTAAATATATTAAAATATTTCCCCAAATAAGATCGTTTAAAAATGAATTTATTTCACCTAACATTCTTACTCCTTGAATTTAAAAAAAGTTTAACATAAGCAAGAGTGCTATTAGTGTATTCTTCTAAAATCTAATATATTTTAAATATAAATAGTGATAAAATTTAAGATATACGAAGTTCATTTACTTTAGTTTACTTTTTATTAAAACTCCATTTAAACAAGTTTTATAAAATATTTAATATAAAATAAACCAAAGGATTAAAAATGATTAGTAATGTAAGTTCAAGTCAAATTTCAATGTTTCAACAAACAAGCGAAAGTTCAAATAGCCAAAGTAGTCTAAGCTCTTCTCAACTTGAAACAATATCTTCTGTTTTAGAAAACTATGATGCTGATAATTTAAGTCAAAGTGATGCACAAGCTATTGTATCAGCTTTTGAAGATGCAGGAGTTCAACCTTCAAGTGAACTAGTTAGTGCGATGGAAGAAGCAGGTTTTGATGCACAAGAAGTGGGAAGTTTAGCTGGAGCTCAAGGTGGACCTAATGGAGCAGGTGGAATGCCACCTCCACCACCACAAGAAGAAACAGATTCAATCTCTTCACTTCTTGATACTTTATTAAATACACAAGAAGATGAAGAATCAACAACAGCAACATCTTTTGATGATATCATGGATTATACAAGTAGAATTCTAAGTTTAAATGAAGAAAGTAAAACTGATGTAATGGACTTACTTGATAAATATTCTGATGAAAATACTGAATATACAGTAGAAGAAACAAATAACTTACTAAAAACATCACTTAGTCAAATATTAAGTGATTCAAGTAACTATAAATCTGTATCTTTTTACGGTTAATTTTAAAATAAAATAAGGCTAGGCTATAAAGAATGATAAATATTTTGATGATAGAAGATGATCCTGAGTTTTCTGAATTTCTAGGAGAATACTTAGCTAAATATAATATGCAAATTACAAACTATGAAGACCCTTTTTTGGGTCTTAGTGTTGGAATATCAAAATTTGATCTACTAATTTTAGATTTAACACTTCCAGGAATGGATGGCTTAGAAGTTTGTGAAAAGATTTCTAAAAGCTATGATATCCCAATTATTATATCTAGTGCAAGAGGTGATGTAACTGATAAAATTATGGGACTTCAAATTGGAGCGGATTATTATTTACCAAAACCTTATGATCCAAAAGAGATGTATGCAGTAATCCAAAGCCTTTTAAGACGCTCTAAAAAAAGTGGGAAAGTTGAAAAACATACACAAGAAAATTCAATATTTTTTCTTGATGAATCAAAAATGCTAATATCATTTAATAATGAAGCACTAAATCTAACTCATGCTGAATACGAAGTTTTAAGTATTTTAATTAGTAAAAAAGATGCTATTGTTTCAAGAGAAGAGATTGTAGATAATTGTGAAAGTCTAACAGATAGTTATAGCAAAAGTTTAGATGTAATTATAGGAAGACTTCGTACAAAATTAAATGATAATCCTAAAAAACCTAAATACCTTCACTCAATAAGAGGATTAGGATATAAATTAACACAATGAATTTTAACTCACTAAACACAAAAGTAATATTTGTATTTATCATATCTATTATTCTTTTTATAATGGTATTTATTGGTAATTATTATTATGAGCAAAATCAAGTAACTAAAAGGTTAAATGAAAACTATAAAAAGATTACTTCATATACACATCAAAATAGATTAGATCCACATGAAATATTAAGTTATCTAAAAAAGTTAAACTTTGAGTTTATTATAAATCATGATGAAGTTCTCAAAGATATCAAGCCAATTAGTGCAGGGCCTGGATTTGAGATATTTAAAGATAGGAATAATTACTATTTACTTATGGTTGGACCTGGATTTAGATTACTTGCAAAAGATTTAGATAAGTACTCTTTAGACTATTATGGCTTTATAGTTTTAGGAATTATTTTTGTAATATTTGTCTTAAGTTTTTTATGGATTATAAAAGCTCTTAGACCTTTAAAACTATTAAAAGAAGAGATTCAAGATTTTTCAAATGGAAAGTTAAATATTAACTGTAAAAGTGATAAAAAAGATGAAATAGCTCAATTAGCAAATGAGTTTGACAATGCAGCGAGAAAAATATCTCTATTAGTAGATTCAAGACAACTTTTTTTAAGAACAGTAATGCATGAACTAAAAACTCCAATAGCAAAAGGTCGAATAGTTAGTGAATTACTTGATGATGAAAAGCAAAAAGATAGAATGATTTCAATCTTTGACAAGTTAAACCTACTTATTAATGACTTTTCAAAAATAGAAGAAATTGTTTCTAAAAGTTATACTATTAATAAATACAAAACTAGTTTAGATTTAAGTATTGAAAAAGCTATTGATATGATGATGCTAGATAATCCTAAAAATAAAATAATGTATGAAGACATCTCAAAAAAACCCTTAAAAGTTGATTTAGAACTTTTTGCTTTAGCTATTAAAAACTTACTTGATAATGGCATAAAATACTCACTAGATAAAAAAGTAAAAATTATAGAAAAAGAGAATGAACTACATATAATATCAAAAGGGAATAAGCTTCAAAAGCCTTTAGAAGACTATTTTCAAGCTTATCATAATGAAACTCAAGCTAAAAACCACGGAATGGGACTAGGCTTATATATTGTTCATGAGATATTAAAAATGCATAAAATGAAACTATCTTACGAATTTAAAGAAGACAACAATATTTTTAAAATAGGACTTTAAACAGCCTTAAAATCTATTTTGTTGCAGCTTTTTTAATAATACTATTAATCATATTGTTAAATACAAAATAATGAATAGGAATCAAAGTATACCAATACAATCTTCCTAAAACTCCTTTTGGATAAAAGTACGCAGATTGAATAAGTTTATTATCTTCTATTTTAAACTCTAGCCATGCATTTCCTGGAACTATCATTTGTGCATAAAGTAAAAGTCTTTCATTCTCTTTTACATCAACAACTTTCCAAAAATCTAAACTCTCGCCAATTCTTAGTTTATTAGGATCTCTTCTTCCTCTTTTTAAACCAACTCCACCTATCATCTTGTCTATAAAACCTCTTGCTTCCCATAAAAAATCATAATCAAACCAGCCATTTTTACCTCCTATTGAAGTAAAAGTCTTATATATATTTTCTTTTGATAAATTACTTATATCTTTTTCTTTTCTATCAAAAAATATTGCATCTGCTATTTCTTTTGTATGATTTCTATCCCAGATTTTTCCTGAGTTATCAGACCACCTACTTATAACTTGATTCGTTTCTATTTCCTCAACTGCTTTTTTTACAGAAGTTATAAAACTCAATGGTTTTATATTTGGAAAGTATTTTTTAGCATTGTCATTTTGAATCACTACTTCTGATTTAAGCCCTTCTATTAAAGCTTTTGCAACTGTAAAAGGTACTGGTGTGAAAAGATTTAGCCAATAAGATGAGATATTGATAGATAAAAAAGGTAAAGGAATGATTATTCTTTTAAGTCCTAAAGCTTCAGCTGTTTGAAGCATCATTTCTTTATATTTTAACTGCTCTGCCCCAATATCAATAACTAAGTTTTTCTTTTCTTCTAAATATAAAGAATCAACTAGATAATTGATTACATCATGTACTGCAATTGGCTGTGCTTTTGTTTCAACCCATTTAGGCGTTGTCATAATAGGAAGCTTTTCTGTTAAGTTTCTAATAATCTCAAAGCTTGTACTTCCTGAACCTATTATAACACCAGCTCTTAGCCATATATTTTGTACATTTTTATTTGAAGATAGAATTTCACCTGTTTCAATCCTACTTAATAAATGCTCACTTGTGTCATTATTTTTAACACCAAGTCCTCCTAAATATATTATTCTTTTTACACCGCATTCATTTGCTACATCTAAAAAATTTTGGGCTGATATTTTATCTAGGTCTTTATAGTTCTTACTATTTAATGAGTGAATTAAATAGTATGCAATATCTACATCTTTTAAAGCTTTTCTTAGTGAATCTTTGTCAAAAGTATCACCCTCAACTACCTGGGCGGTATTGATAGTTTTAGAAGAAAAAGTTTTTTTATTTCTTGTAAATAATCGTAAACTTATATCTTCCTTTTCTAAAAGTTTCTCTTTTAATCTTCTTCCAATATATCCCGTAGAACCTGTTAATAAAACTTTCATAATATAGCCTTTTTATTTTTTACTTAAAATTTATACTTCTAGTTTATCCTTTTACTTTAGCTTTTAGTATATATAAAACATAATGTTAATCATCTTTTCTCATATAAATAACATAGTATTTACTTTTGTTTACTTCTAATTAAATCCCTATTTAAAGCCTTGATATATAATTTTATTATAACAAAAAAGGAGTTACATATGGCAATATCAGATATAAGCGGATGTATTGGATGTACAACATGTGTTAGTGTTTGTCCTACTGATGTAATAAGAATGGAAAAAGACAAAGCAATAATAAAATATGTTGAAGACTGTCAAATCTGTCATTTATGTAGACTTTACTGTCCTGTTGATGCAATAACAATTACAGCAAAGAAATCAATTCCTGTAGTTGTATCTTGGAGATAAATCATGAGTATAAATATAAAATTTTTATATCTTTTTTTAACTAGTTTAGTTTTTATAGCATTGCCTATAATATTTTTCTTTTTAGGAGAATTTCCACAACGAACTATTTTAAAAAATTCACTTTCAATAATTACAATAATAGCTTTTTTCGTAATAATTGGACAATTTTATTTATCAACAATAAATAAAGGGATTACAAAAGTGTTCAAAACTTTTAAAGTTATAAAAGTTCATAAAACAGTTGGATATCTATTTTTGCCAATACTTATAATTCATCCTTTCTTAATAGTTGTTCCAAGATTTTTTGAAGTAGGTCCTTCTCCTTTAGAATCTTTTATAAAAATGATTACAAGCTTTGATTCTTTAGGAATTATTTTAGGATTAATTGCCTGGGTTTTAATGTTTGCCCTAGGATTTACTTCCGTATTTAAAGATAAGCTAAATATGACTTATAAAAACTGGAAAATATTACATGGTGTATTGTCATTAGGATTTATTATTTTAGCTTCTTGGCATACAATAGATATGGGTAGACATATGAGTAATTGGATGATTACTTTGATAGTTGTATTAACTGCAATTGCTTCTATACTTTTATTAAAAAACTATATTTTTACAAAGAAAGAAGCCAAAAGGGAGATAGCATAATGAATAATAAGCAAAATAAAGACAATGAAAACAGTGTAAGCAGAAGAGATTTTTTAAATATGTCTACAGGAATAGCGAGTGGTTTAGTTGGAGCGATATCATTATCAGGTTTAGGTGCATCTTTAGGCTGGGCTGAAAATATAGTAAAAGTTGATGTAAAAAATATGAAAGATACACAAAAAGAAGTAGATGTACTTGTTATTGGTTCTGGAATGGCTGGACTATTTGCAGCAGTTAAAGCACATGATGCAGGAGTAAATGTAATGATAGTATCAAAAGGCGGACTTGGAACTTCAGGGCAAACTCCTTTTGCAAAAGGAATATTCTCTTATGATGAAAAGAAAGAAAAATTAAATATTGATGATTATGTTGCAAAAGTTTCAAGATCAGCTCTTGGAACAAATAATGAAACATATACCAGACAAATGGCCTTAAACTCCAAAGCAAGAGTACAAGATCTTAAAGAATGGGGTTTTTTTGATTCTGCATTATGTAGAAATTCATTTGCAAAACCAATAAATGAACGAAATATTCCAATGATGGAAAGAACGATGATTACCCATCTTATAAAAGAAGATGGAAAAATAGCAGGTGTTGCTGGGTTTAATTTAGATGATGAAGAAACTTACATCTTCAAAGCAAAAAGTGTTATTTTATGCACAGGAGCAGGAGGTTTTAAACCAAATGGATTTCCATTATGTGATTTAACTCATGATGGAACTATTATGGCTTATGATATTGGTGCAAAAGTTACAGGGAAAGAGTGGAATGATGGACACCCAGGAAAGGCAAAAGATTCAGCAGACTCATTTGGAAACTGGAGAGATATGTTTGAAAAAACACCAACAACTACTGGTGTTGGTGTTAGACATGATTTAGGAGTCGATTTAAACTATAAAGCTTATATATCAGGGAATAGTGTGAAAATGGGACCTCCAGGCTCGCAAGTAAATGATAATATAACAGGGGGACCATATACTCCTGCTGAATTTGCAAGAATAGAAGGACCTGGAGGACCTGGCGAAAATGGAGGTCCTCCTGAACATGAAGGAGATAGAAAAGGACCACCTCCAGGGAAAGAGGGGAAAGGTCTTCCCCCTGGAATGAGTGCAGATGCAGTAGGAGGTTCTACTGCTGGACTTGCAATTCATAAATCTGAAGGATTAGTTCCAATAAATGATAAATGTGAATCAACTATAAAAGGTCTATATGCAGCAGGTGATGCACTAGGTTCTTATATGGCAGGAGGAATTTATACACAAATTGGTTCTTCACTAGCTGGTTCTGCGGTTCAAGGAGCAGTTGCAGGTGAAGCATCTGCACATTATTCAAAAACAATTGATATGCCAAGTATTTCAGATAAGAAAATAAAAAAAATAAAAGCAGAGATATTAGCCCCATTAAAAAAAGAAGCTGGTTATTCTCCTGCATGGGTAACCCAAACTTTACAAGGGATTATGATTCCAAATTTTGTTTTATATATTAAAAAAGAGAATATGCTAAAAGGTGCATTAGCTTATATTGAAGAATTAAGAGATTCACATATCCCACATTTAAAAGCAAAAGATATGCATGAACTTAGACTTGCTCATGAGACTAAAAATATGATTATAAGCGCAGAAATGAAGTTAAAAGCATCTTTGATGAGAAAAGAGAGTCGTTGTAGTCATTATAGATTAGATTATCCAGAACTTGATAATAAAAATTGGCAGGCATGGATAAATATCTATAAAAGTAAAAAAGGCAAAATGAAATTTGAAAAACAGCCCTTTGGTACTTGGCCTAAGGTATAAAATTTATGTATTTACTTACATTTAATTTATGTTTAAAACACATTTAACTTGAGCAGTTAAAATCAATATATTAAAATTAAAGCCTTCCTATAAAGGATAGCTTAAACGAAAGGTAAAATTAAAAAAGTGCATACTTTTAGGTTTTATCTTTAAAGTACTACTAAAAATAGTATTTT
>NYWO01000088.1 GCA_002685075.1 Arcobacter sp. | reverse complement strand
CATGTGTTTGCCACCCCGGCAACTGTTGAGCTATGTCAAATTCTAGCTTGGTGATCTATATTATTAGTTCCAAACATTGCAGCAAATTTTCTGTAATAATAAGATTGCTCATTATTGAATTTTGCTGAACCTAAAAACATTGTTGAATCAGGACCATCTTTTTGTCTTAAATCTTCAAGTTTTGAAGCAATACCATCTAAAGCCTCATCCCAAGAAATCCTTTTCCATTCTCCGTTTTTCTTAACCATTGGGTGTTTAAGTCTTACTTCAGATCTAACCATATCAATCATATCAGCACCTTTACAACAGTGCCCTCCAAGTGATACAGGATGATCTTGAGCAACTTCTTGTCTTACCCAAACTCCATTTTGAACTTCTGCTATTACACCACAACCAACCGAACAAGCTGTACATACAGTTTTAACTGTTTTTGAACCAGGAAAAGGATTTTTAATCTCTTCTTCTGTTGCCTTTCTAGTTGCAGTAGTACTAGCAAAAGATGATGTAACTCCAAATGCAGTTGCAACTGCAGCCATTTTCATAAATGACCGTCGTCCTACTTTTGCATTTAAAGATTCATATGTATTTGCTGACATACATTACTCCTCTACTTATTTTGCGCTCTTGTAAAATTCTTCCCAAGACGCAGTTTTTTTGTATAGAATTTCTTTTTTATTTGAACTTCCAACAATAACACCGTTATTTTCATCACCTTGTGAAGATGATTTCCCAGTAGCCGCCAATACACTAGTTCCTGCAACTGCTGCTGCACCTGCTGCAACCATTGCTGTTTTCTTGGCAAAATTCCTTCTGCTTTCTTGCACGACTGACCTCCTTATAGAAATTAAGCCCCTAAATTAAGAGACTTTATTAAAAAAACTATTTTAAATTTTCTTAATAAAATCTCCAAAAAAGGAATTTCCTTTTTTAGATTTCGCTTTCTGCAGCACTTGCTGTATCAATAGGTCCAGTTGGTTTTTGGTCTTTTTTTGGACCCATTGCTTTTAATGCTTTATTTCTAGCACGTCTTTCTAACTCTTCCTCTGAAATAGTCTCTACTACTTCTTTTTCCTCAATTTTTGGTTTTACTTTTGGTTTACTAACACTTAAATATAATCTTTCAAACTCTATAAAAGAGTGTAAAACTACTATTAATTCTTTAAAAACTTTTGAGCTTTCATGTTCATAAACTTCTTTAGCAAACTCATCTATAAAATCATTTATAATCTCTGAGAATATACAATGAACAGTATTTTCATACTCTTTTTCACCATTTGTAATACTTTCACATAGTTGAGCCATAAATGAGAATAAGAAACCAACAGAATCTTCATATTCAAAGTAATTTTCTTCATCTCTTCTTAACTTTGTTTTAGCAATGAATTGAATCATTTCAACTCTTTTTTTACCAGACTCTACACCTTCATCATAAAAAGAAGCAGTAAGTCGAATCTTCTTTGTTGAAGGATTATGAAAGATATTATCAAACTCTTGAAGTAGTGCAACATTAGAGCTTGAATCTAATATTTCTGAGATATTAACTAAAGCTTGACCTGAACTTGGGTCTAATGGATTTTCTTTTAAAATATTTATTAATCTAATTAATTCAAAATAATTTTCTGTTTTTTGAGTATCTACAAAAAAGTTTGCGAATAAATTATAATAAAGTGCTCTTGCTTTATTTATAGCTTGATTATCTTGCATTATGCATTTCCTTTGTTTCTTTGATCAAAATGATTTTGCATCATAATTTTTGGTTTACAATCTGCACAACAGTATAAAGATCTTTCTTTTACAGGATCATGTGCAAAAATAGGTCCCATCATATCTGCTATTTTCATAACAGCTTTAGTTGTTGCAAATTCAACTCCACATTCAACACATGCAAATAAATCATCTTTAGCTAAAATACTTTCTTTAAACCAAGTTGGTTCTAATTTAATAACATCTCGCTCAATAGTTAAACAGTCAGCTTCAGGACATGAAACTTCACAATAACCACATGATGTACATAAACTTGGGTTTAATCTTAAAGTATTATCACTAGCATCTGCTTGAAGAGCATCAACATTACAAGCTCCTACACAAACTAGACATAAAGTACACTTGTCTTGATTTACTTTTACAAGTCCATAATGAACATGTTCATCTGTTTTAACTTCACCTAAATCTTCATCACCTACAATTTTTTGTAATCTGTGAGAAAAAATTTCTCTTTTTTTAAGTGTATCTTGATTGAAGTTAAATTCTGAACCTTCAATAAATGAAACTTCTTCTAATGCCTTAGCTAACTCTTCTTCATTCATAGCTACTAAAATCGCATCTTTTCCATATTTTGCTTGATAAATATCATTTACTATTCTAATAGCATCTCCAGAACCTTTTGAGATAAAATCACTATAGAAGATTACTTGAGAACCTGAAATTTGAAGCAGTGTTAAAAAAGAAGCTTCATGTAAAAATTTTTCTCCCTCAATTGCAAAAGGTAAAACATTTTCTTTTAATGAAAGAGCTAAAGAACTCATATTCATTTTCTCTGGAACTATTAAAGGATGTGTTTCCTCATAAAATTTACTCATTTCAAATAAAGACTCTTTATTCGATGGAGCATAATCAATTGCACCACTTGGACATACTGAAACACAACCTCCACAACCATGACAATCAATTTGAGAGAAACCTAAAGTTTTAGTTTCATCATCTTTTGTAATTGCAACAGTTGGACAAACTTCTTCACACTTAGAACAGATCTCTTCTCTTCTTTCGTGATATTGACAAATACTTTGATCATAAGTTGTAAATTTTTTATATGAATAAGAGTTTATATTTTCTTTTAAAGTCTTTATAACTTCTTCTATACTTGATAAGTTAGGATCAAATGTTCCACTTTGATTTAATCCAATTTGCTTAGCATCAAACCAAACAATTTGAGATACATTTAAAGTAACATCTTTACCTTCATCATCAACAATTATAGATAAATTTCCAATATGTCCAGAAATTTGTTTTATAATGTCTTCTTTTACAGAAAATAGCTCAAAATCATCAGGACTTATCTCTTTTGTAAAAGCTTCATACTCTTCTTTTGTATTTGCAACAAGTAATAATTGTTTTGATATTTCTTCATTGTATGAGATATCTTGTGCAAAATCGTATTTAGTAGCAGCAATTTCATAAAGTTTTAATACATTTTCAATTTTTGCTGAAACTGAATCCTTTGAATTCTTAATATAAAAGTCGATTTCATCAGCATTTAACTCTGATTTCACTTCTTTTGTATTTGAAATTAAAAAGTTTTTTTCTTTTGTGTCATCAATATCACTAGTAACTAGAATCTCTTCACTAATTGGGAAGTCTAGTCCTTTTGGATTATAATATATAAATTCTTGCATATAACATGCCTTTTTGGTCAATAATATTTGACCTAATAATATATGTATAAAAGTTAAACAAGGCTTAAAAGTTAAAAAATATTTTACCAAGCTTTTAAGAACTGTTACTTTTAATCGCTAAAGCAATTTATTGATAATTTTTTAGTAAACTACCTTATGATTAAACGTATTCCAATATTACTTTTTATTTTTGCAATAATTTATATTTACTTTAAAGATGAAACCTTTACAAATAAGAATATAACAGTAGGAGCATCAATTCCACAAACTGGAATTATAAAGGCTTGGGGTGATTCAGTAACTGCTGGTGCAAACTCTTATTTTAAATATACTAATGAAAAAAATATTTTAAGTGATAAAAAAATAGATTTTTTGATTTATGATGATAAGTATGAACCAGAACTAGCAATTGACAATGCTGAAAAACTTGTATTTAAAGATAAAGCTTTTGCTCTTTTTGGTTTTGTAGGAACTCCAACAGTAAAAAGTGTCTTACCTTTATTATATGATGAAGATATACCTTTTTTTGGAGCATTTACTGGAGCATCTTTTTTAAGAAATTCAAACAATAAAAACTTTGTAAACTTTAGAAGTTCGTATGAAGAAGAAATAGAAGCAATTGTTGAGCACTTACAAAAAGATGAAGGAATAGAAAGAATAGCTGTGTTTTACCAAAATGATGATTATGGAGAAGAAGGATATATATCATTAATAAATTCTTTAAAAAAAAGAAAACTATCTTTAGTTGCTGAAGGTTCATATAAAAGAAACACACTTTCAATAAACCATGCTTTTAATGAAATAAAAGATGCAAGTCCTCAAGCTATTGTAATGGTAGGAGCTTACAAAACAAACTCTTTGTTTATAAAAAAAGCTAAAGAGAATGAAAATCTAAAAGATACAATATTTTGTAATTTATCTTTTGGAGATGCAAATGAAATGATAAAAGAGCTTAAAAAACAAAAAACAAATACAAATAATCTTTTATTTTCTCAAGTAGTTCCTAACTATACAAATACAAATATTCCAGCTATAAAAGAGTATCAAACATTGATGAAAAAATATTATCCTAATCAAGAGTTAGGTTTTATATCTTTAGAAGCATTTTTATCAGCAAAAGTTCTAGTAAACGCAATCAAAAGGATAAAAGGTGATATAACTAGAGAAAAACTTCTTTCAAGTTTGAAAAACACTCCACACAATACTTTAGAAGGATTTAATTTAAAATTTAAAAACACACAACTTTTAAATAAAATTTATTTATTCCATTATAAAAACTCTACTTTTGAAAAGATAGAGAACTAATATGATTTTAAAAAAACTATTTGCGTTCTTTGACAATTTAAGTTTTAAATATAAAACATCATTTTTAATATTTATTATTTCTGGTGGAATGATTTGTATTGTTGTCTTATCTCAGATCTCAACTTTTACAATAAAAGAAGATTTTGATGTATTATTTGACAATAGAACAAAAACATTAATAAAACTAGAAAATATGAAAGATACATACAATGTTAATATACAAGACACTTTAAAAGATTTAAAAGATAAAGATATTACATATACACAAGCAAAAGAAGTTTTTGATTTAGCACAACAACTAATAGAAAAAAACTGGACTGAATATAATCAAAATATAAAACATAAAGCAGAACCTTTATTTATTACTACTTTTATAAAAAAGTTTTTAATAAATGAAGAAAAATATCATGAAAATAAAATTTTAAAAAAAGCAATAATTAATAATATAGATAAAAAACTTTTAGAAATAAAAAGAAATATAATTAATCTTAAAATGGGAGAGGAAGAAGCGTATTACACTGATTTAAACTTTAGTATAAATGCTATATCTATTTATATTACAAGTTTGATTAACTATGATTTATCACTTGCTATTAATGAGAAAAGAAATACCCAAAAAGTTTTTAATACAATAATGATATTTTCATTTATCTCAATTTTCTTAGTATTTTTATTTTCTATTATTCTAACAGTTTTAATTATCAATAATGTTAAAAGTTTACACAATAGTTTAGAACAAAAAGTAGAAGAAAAAACAAAAGAATTAAAAGAGCTAAATAGCTATCTTGAAACAAAAATCAAAAAAGAAGTAACACAAAATAGAAAGAAAGATATTATTATGTTTCAGCAAGCAAGACTTGCATCATTAGGTGAAATGTTAAATAATATTGCTCATCAGTGGAGACAACCTTTGGGTTCGTTAACTATGATAATACAAAGTTTTCAAACAAAAATGTTATTAGGTAAATTAACAGAAAAATTTGTAGATGAGAAAGTAGAAGATGCCCTACTTTTAGCACAGAACATGTCAAATACTCTGGATGATTTTAAAAACTTTTTTAGTCCTGATAAGGCAAAAAGCAAGTTTTTTATCAAAAACTGTCTTGAGCACTCAATGCAATTATCTAAGTATTTATTAGAAAAAGAAAATATAAAAATAAATTTAATAATTAAGCAAGATGTTGAAATAAATAGTTTTTACAACGAACTATCACATGTATTTCTAAATATTATTTCTAATTCCAAAGATGCTTTATGTTCTACTGTTGATAAAAATGATAGAATTATTAAAATAATTGTACATAGATATAAAGAGCATATTATTATAAATATTATTGATAATGGGGGAGGAATTCCTGAAGAGATTACTTCAAAAATTTTTGAACCTTATTATACAACAAAATATAAAAGCGCAGGAACAGGAATTGGTCTTTATATGTCAAAACAAATTGTTGAAAAACATATGAATGGTACTATTTTATATAAAACTGTTACTCATAAAATAAAAGATAAAAGAAATTTTAATTGTTCATTATTTACAATAAAAATACCAATAATAAATGAAGAGGCTATAAATGCAAAATAAAGATTTGAATATCTTACATGACTTTAATATTTTATATTTAGAAGATGATGAAAATTTACTAAAACATACACATGATGTACTTGTAGATTTTGTTAATAATATCTATGCAGTTAAAACATCAAAAGAAGCAATGGATATATTACTCAATAAAAAAGTAGATGTTATAATCTCAGATATATTACTTGAAAATGAAAATGGAATTGATTTTTTAAAGCATATAAGAGAAAAAAATATCTATATTCCTACAATCTTAACAACTGCACATACAGATACAAAATACTTACTAGATGCTATTCAATTAAAAGTTGAAAACTATATTGTAAAGCCTATAAATATAAAAGAGTTGCTAAATACTTTACATGATATTTTACTTCCTGTTGTTCAAGAAAAAGAGATACAAAAAAATATCCATGTAATCAAAACAATCTCAGCAATAACAGATAGTAAGCAAGTGGATATTATAAAATATATAATTAATAATTTGGATAATGAAAATCTATTTACAGCTTCTTATACAGATATAATGGAAGACTTTTCTATTTCTAAACCAACTTTAATTAAACTATTTAAGGAACTAGCAGAAAAGAATATATTAGTAAAAGTAGCTCATAAAACTTATAAATTTAATGATGCTACTTTAAATAGTATTTAAATTACGGGTTTATCTATTCCGAATTTTTTATACCAATCATATGATAACACTATATGATGATTAGCTTCATTATCTAAGCTTTTAAGATATTCATCGTTTGGATAAGTTTTTGATAGTTTAAGCCAGATATTAACAGCAAATAATAAATGTGCTTTTATATCTTTTGGAACTGGAATATATGGTCTAAAATCAGTAATACCCTCTTTTTCTAACTGGGCTAATTTTTCATCTGTAATATAATCTATTGGTGTATTAGTTCGTGGATTTCTTACTATTTTAGCTTCCATATCTTTTTGATATTGAGCATAATCAAATACTTGAACTGGTTCGTAATCTTTATTTATAACTTCATTCATTTTAAAACTTCTCTTATGTAATTTTTCCGTATTATAACAATATAATATTTAAAGAAAGAAAATGGCTAATAAAGAGCATAAAAGTAGTTTTTTAACTTAAAGATATCATATTTAATAGTAAATTAATTTATTTACTATTTGTTTGTGTTTGTTTAATAGTCTGATATCTATCTAATAAAATTGACCCCATATAGCCAAGACCTACAACTACAAGTATAATAATTAATATATTTTTCATGCTTTTCCTCAAATTTTTAATTTATTATAGAATAATTTATTTTAAAGAACATCCGCAAGAAGTAAAACTATTATCAGCTCTTAAATATTCCCTTGCTTTTTTAGAGATTAAATCAACAATAATATTTAAAAGTGCAGTTACAAGTAGGAGTAAAAACATTTTATCAAGTCTAAAATCAGCAATTGCAGAATCTATAAAGAATCCTAAAGTTGCAATTCCTAGTATTCCTAAAATTGCACTTTCCCGCATAATAATTTCCCATCTATAAAATAAAAATGCTAAGAACTGGTTGTAAACTCTTGGCAGTATTTCATAAAAATATTTTTCAGTTCTTTTTTTTGTAACATCAGGACGAAGCTCTAGTAAATTTGCTTCATGTCCTATTAGATGTCCAATAATTGAACCATTATGAAGCATTAAAGCTAAGGCTGCTGGAAGCATTGAAGGTCCAAATAATTGTAGGAATATATAAGCTAAAATATATTCAGGTGTTGATCTTAAGATTACTAAAAATACATGAGATGTCACTCTTGTAGGTTTTGAGAAAAACTTTTTTGAAACTAAAGGAAATAAAATCAAAGCTAAAAGTGCAGTCAAAAAAAGTGATAGTTGAGTTAAAATAATAGTATTAAAAACACCTGGAAGTATCTCATTTGAAAAGATATTATCAAACCAAGCTAGTGTTTTATCAAAGCCTAAATCATTTCTTATTGGATGTGGAACAATATCACTTGTTACAAACCTTACTAAATTATCCCAGTTAAAACCTGAAAAATCATCTAGGTAAAAAAATGAAGCAATAGTTAAAGGAATAAAAGTATATTTGTTAAACCACCATTTAATACTAGCAACTACAATATAAAATAAAATCAATATCATCCAAACTTCATTATAATAACCTTGCATAAATGAACTAGAAAGATAATATCCTAAGGTAGTAATTCCAACAAATCCTAAAATTGCAGTTGAACGAAGTGCGCACTCAAATCTATATAAAGTATAAGAAACTAAGTGAGGAAAAGCATCAGGTATTTTAGTGAATATAAAATATGATATCTTACTTTTACCACGTAAAACTTCAGGAAAAGTGTCATGTTCTTCAAGTATTTCAGCATAAACTTTTGCAAGTATTGCACTATAAGGTATTACTATTGCAAGAATTGCTGTTAAAGTATTTAGTCCAAATATTTGTAAAAATATTAATGCCCAAAAAAGCTCATGAATTGCACGTGTAAAAGATAATGATATTCGAACTAACATATTAGAGAAAAATAGTGCTAGAAAAAAACCAATAATACAAGAGAGGAAAATAGATAAAATTGCAATTGAAATAGTATTTAAAAAAGCTTCAAATAAAACAGAATAATCACTAAAAGAAAGCTTTATAATTGAAAAGAAAAAATCTTCAACTAATAAAGAAGTATCAACTGTAGAAATAGATAAATCAGCAATAAAAAAACTGATTACTCCTACAATAAAAATTACAAAGCTTACTCTTAAATTTTTAGTCACAAACATAATACAACTTTTGTCTATCATCATCTGTTAAATCACTACATGCTTTATCAACTAAAACTTTTCCATTTTTAAGTCCAATTACTCTATGGAAATTTTTAATTGCTAATTCAACATTGTGTAGTGCACAAATTGAAGTTTCAAACTTCTGTGTTAATAGTTTTAAAGTTCTATCACTTAAATACTCATCAAGTGCAGATATTGGTTCATCTGCTAATAAAATAGATTTTTCATCAAAAATTGCACGCGAAATTGCACATCTTTGTTTCTGTCCGCCTGATAGGTTTGCTATTTTAGCATTAAGCTTATCTTCTAATTCTACATCTTTTAATACTTTTAAAATTTTATCTTTGTATAGTTTTGAAGGAAGAATTAGATTTCTTAAGTTTTTAAAAAGTGAGTTTTCATCAAGTTTAGAAATATAAACATTATGAAAAACTGACAAATTATTTACAAGACCTAACTCTTGTGGAATATAAGTTGAGTTTTCTTTTTGTAAATCAAAAAGATGTTTTAACAAAGTAGATTTTCCACTACCACTTTTACCTAAAAGGGCAACTTTCTCGCCCTTTTTTATAGATAAATTAAAATTACTTAAAACATCAAAATCTCCATAAGAGATAGTTTCTTCTTGTAAATTAAATGCCATATTTTAATTAGTCAATAAGACCAATTTCCTTAGCAGTTTCTAAAATTGGTTCAAAGTCAGAATTTTTAGCTTTAATAAATGCACTTCTTGGGAATGCATCTAAAATTGCTTTATCTTTTACATTTAATAATGCATTTGTAAGTTTTTCAGTAAATCCAGCTCCATAAACCTCATCTAAGTTACCATGTGCAGTAAACTGATAATCAGGGTAAGTAGGAGTTGTCCATAAAATTTCTACTTTAGAAGTATCAATATTTCCAGCAGCTAATTCTCTATCCCAAACTTTAAAGTTAACAGCACCAGTTTGGTAAGCTCCACTTTCAACTAAAGAAATAGTTTTTGTATGACTTCCTGAAAAACCAACTTTTGTAAAGATATCTGTAGGAGCTTTTTTAAAGTTTTCTCTAATAAAATACTCAGGCATTAATCTACCACTTGTACTACCTTTAGAACCAAAAGTAAATGTTTTATCAGCAATTTCTTTTGGGAAAGCTTCATTCTTTTCTAAACCAAGTGCAGTATTTGCAATGATATAAGATCTAAATTGTGTATCTTCAACACCTTGAGCAATTGCAATTGAACCTGGAACAACTAGTCTTGCTTTAACACCAGATAATCCACCAAACCATGCAAGTTGAACTTGATTGTTTCTAAATGCTGCAATAGATGCAGAATAAGATTTAACAGGGATAAACTTAACATCAACATCTAATTCTTTAGTTAAGTAAACAGCTAACTTCGAGAATCTTTCTTTTAATTGTGTTTCATCTTGATCTGGAATTGCAGTAAATGTAAAAGATTTTGCATATACAAAACCAACAACCATGATTAACATAAGTAATATTTTTTTCATAGGGTAATAACCTCAATAATTTGAAGCATATATTAAGATATAAAGTAAGATTGTTAAATAATCATTTTCTTTATGTCAAACCTAAACCTTAGGTCTAAATGCTATTTTAAGTTTGAATAATACTATATCAAAAGTAAACAAAAGATTAAATGGTAAATTTTTTTTTACTATCTTAATAACTATTTAAAATAAAAAGATGTAAAATCACTTATATTATTGCATTTAAATGTAAAAAAGAGGAATTATGAATAATGAATATAAATTAACTAAATTCGTTCAAGCTGCAGGTTGAGCCGCAAAGATGGGTCCGGGGGATCTTAAACAAACTCTTTGTAACTTATCACCAAGTGATGAAAAGATTTTAGTAGGATTTGACACAGCTGAAGATGCTAGTGTTTATCAAATAAATGAAGAACAAGCTATTGTACAAACTTTAGATTTTATTACACCAGTTGTTGATGACCCATATATTTATGGTCAAATTGCAGCTGCAAACTCTTTATCAGATGTTTTTGCTATGGGAGCAGAAGTTAAAACTGCTTTAAATATAGTAGGATTTGATAAAAAGAACTTATCTTATGAAGCCTTAGGAGAAATCTTAAATGGTGGAAATGAAAAGATTAAAGAGTGTGGTGGACTTTTATTAGGTGGACATACTATTGAATCACCTGAAATGTATTATGGACTTTCTGTAACTGGTATTATTCATCCAAATGATATTGTAAGAAATAATACATCAAAAATTGGACATGTTTTAGTTTTAACTAAACCAATTGGAATGGGAATTTTAACAACAGGAATAAAAAGAGATTTAGTTGATATGAAAGTAATGAAACATTGTGCAAATATTATGGCAGCATTAAATTACCTTCCATCTAAAATAATGAAGAAATATGATGTTAGTTCTTGTACAGATATTACTGGATTTGGTTTATTAGGACATAGTTTAGAATCAGTAAATGAACTTACTTCTTTCTCTATTCAATGTTCAGAAGTTCCAATTATTCAAGAAGCAATTGGATTATCAGATGATAATGTAATTCCTGGTGGGACTAAAAAGAATATGAAGTATATGGAAGAAAAAGTTACATATATGAGTAACTTATCACACTATTGTAAAGCACTATTATGTGATGCACAAACATCTGGTGGCTTATTAATTGCAATGGATCCAGCTGATGCTAAAGAGTATGTAAAAGAGATTCAGGATTTAAGTTTTGGATATGCTAGTATTATTGGAGAAGTTATTCCAAAAGGTGCAAAAGATATTATCGTTCACTAACAAAAGAAAAAAAGAAGTAAACTACTTCTTTTTTTCTTTAAAATTAATATAATACTCAATCTCAGCAGGTGTTAATATCTTAATTGTATTTGTACTTCCTGGCAT
>NYWO01000087.1 GCA_002685075.1 Arcobacter sp. | reverse complement strand
TTCTTTTTGATCCCCATAAGAATGGTCTATCATAAGCATACTCACCAGATAATGAATACATACCATATCTATCAGTTTCTGATTTAAATGGTCTAATTAGTTGTGAATGACACGCATTACAACTATCTTTAATATAAACTTGTCTACCAGCTAATTCTAAAACTGAATAAGGTTTAGTACCAACAGTAGGTCTACTTTGTTTTGCAAAATCTGGAATTATTTCAATAATACCTGCAAATGCAACAAACACGAATACTAGAACCGCAAAGAAAAACGGTCTTTGTTCAAACCAATGAAACATATTTTCTCCTTTTCTTACGCAGCTACAGGTGTAGTGTTTGTAGGTTCTTTATCTAATACTCTTCCACATTTAATAGTTTTATAAATATTAAACGCGAACATAAAGAATCCAATAAGGTACAATAACCCACCAACTGCTCTAATTGTGTAATATGGTTGTAATACAGTTACTGTATCAATGAATGAATAAACTAAAGAACCATATTCATCATATGCTCTCCACATCATACCTTGAGTAATACCTGCAATCCACATAGAAGTAAAGTATAAAACGATACCTGTAGTTTGTAACCAGAATTGTGTATCCATTAATGATTTAGAATAAAGTTCTCTTTTATACATTCTTGGAACCATATGGAATAATGAAGCCATAATCATAAATACAACCCATCCTAAAACACCATCATGAACGTGACCTGGAATCCAATCTGTAAAGTGCGCAATTGCATTTACTGATTTGATCGCTTGAATAGGACCTTCAATAGTTGATAACATATAGAATGTTGATGCTAATACCATAAACTTAATTAGTGTATTAGTTTGTAACTGTTGCCATTCACCTTTCATAGTTAAAAGCATATTAATAGCAGATCCCCATGATGGTAAGATTAATACAACTGACATTACAGAACCCATAGTTTGCATCCAGTCAGGAACAGTTGAATAAAGAAGGTGGTGACCACCAGCCCATAAATAAACAAACATTAATCCCCAGAAAGCTAAGATCGAAAGTTTATATGAATAAACATTTTGACCAGATTCTTTTGGTAGGAAATAATAAATTAATGCAATAATTGGAGTTGTGAAAACGAATGCAACAGCATTGTGTCCATACCACCATTGTACTAAGGCATCATTTGTACCTGCATACATAGAAACAGAATGCATCCATGAACCATATCCTGATACTAATGCAGTTGGAACTTCCATGTTATTAAATAAATATAACATTGCAATTGCAATAAAAGTAGCAATGAAGTACCATAATGAAATATATAGAGTTCTTTCTCTTCTAATTCCAATTAGTCCAAAGATTGATACTCCCCATAAAACCCACCATACAACAACTAAGATATCTAATGGCCATTCTAATTCAGCATACTCTTTAGATGTAGTATAACCCATAAATAGAGTTACTACTGCTAAAAGAATAGTGATAAAATAAAGTGCAAAATGTAATTTTGCAACACCCATTAAAAATGGAGATTCTTTTAAAGAAACTTTTAATACTCTTTGCCCAATGTAATACCATCCAGCAAAAACACCACTTAAAGTAAAACCAAATGCAACACCATTAGTGTGTAAAGGTCTTAATCTACTAAATGTACCATACTCCCCAGCTAAGTTATTTAACTCAGGAAACGCCAATTGAAACGCAAGTACAACACCAATTGTCATACCTATGATACCAAACAAAATTGTTGCAAATGTAAAGGCTTTTGCAACTGAGTAATCGTACTCAATTTGTGCACCGTTTTGCATCAATCTCCTCCTACTAATTTTATATACAAGTCACAATACGTCACTTATGGATTGATATTAACTAAAGTGCTCTAAATTTTTACTTAATTTTAGTACAATTTAAGAATAATATTTGATTAAAAATAATATTAAGTTCAAATAAGATAATGATTTTAATTATAAAATTAAATTTCATACTATCATTTGGGCTTATTCTAAGAATTATAATTTTAACTTATAATATGTTTAAAAAAGAGTTTTTTTAAAAGAGATACTTTTTGTCCTGTTTAGGTATTTAGGGCATATTCTATAATCATAATAATTATCAAAACTAAAATGATTTAAAAAAGTTGATAATTTTTATTTTTTGAATATAATTTTGAATTTTTGAGTTTAAATTAAATCTTTTCAAATTTTCTTTAAAAAAAATAATTATTTTTTGTCTTGTTAAAGCTATTAAAGAAGAAGTAATAATTTTACTTAATTACTTCCAATTCTTAAGAGCAATTTGAGTCTCTCTTTGCATACTTTTTTTCTTTAAATCTTCTCTTTTGTCATGAAGTTTTTTACCTTCAGCTGTTGCTATTTGTACCTTTACTTTATTTCTATCATTGAAATACATCTTTAAAGGAACAATAGAAATACCATCTTTTGTAACTTTTACAAAAAGTTTTGCTATTTGTTTATTATGTAATAAAAGCTTTCTTTCTCTTCTTTCATCAGGTCTATAAGTAGTATGAGCTGTACTTAAGTGAGAAATATGCATATTAAATAAGAAAACTTCACCTTTTACAATACGAATAAAGGAATCTTTTAGATTAGCTCTACCTTCTCTTAATGCTTTTACTTCACTACCTTCAAGAACAATACCAGCTTCCATTGATTCAAGAATTGTAAAATCATGAAAAGCTTTTTTATTTTTAAATACTAAATTCTTTTTTTCTTCTTTTTTCTTAGCCATTATTTACCTTAAAAAATGAACTTCCACTACCACTAAAATACCAATCTTTTTTTGCATATTCTTTTAATTCTGGTTTTGTAGTAATTGCTGGTTCGTATAAATCATTTGCTTTATATATATCAAACTCTTTTAAAATATCTAAAGAGTTCATAGATAATAAGCGTTTTTCTTCTTCTTTTGAAACTTGTTTATAAAACTTCTCTCTAAAAACTTTAAATATTTCTCCAGTATTACACTCTATTTTAGGTGTAATAGTTTCTATATCTAAAACTTCTTCTTCAAACTTTTCTACAATTTCACCAATTCCTGTTACATTTGCACTATCATATTCATAAACAAAAAAAGGAACATCCGCTCCAATTTGTACTGCCATTTTACAAAGTTCATCTTTTGATAAGTCTAATTCACAATATTTATTTACCATAATTAAGAAAGTAGCAGCATTTGAACTACCTCCTCCTAAACCTGCAAATTCTGGTATATTTTTTTTCACTTTTACACTATATATATTGAAGAATTCTTCAACACCTTTGTATTTTTTTAATAAATTGTATGCTTTATATACAGTATTTGATTCTAATTTACATCCAAAATTACCTATAATTTTAAATGCCTTCTTATTAGTTTTAACAAACGACATACAATCATACAGATTATGAACTCGTACAAACCGTGATACGAGTTCATGATATGTATCTCTCTTATCAGAAATTTTTAAAAAAATATTTACTTTTGCATATGATTTAAAAGTATTCATCTAAGTACCTTATTTAATAAGTAATTAACTTCTTTGTCAATAATTTCAACAATACTAAAGAAATCATCAAAAACAATTAAATATTTTCCATCTTCTTTTGTTTCTAAATAATCAATTGAAATTTTTTTTCCATCAAATAGCCACTGTTTTGTCCCTAGATAACTTATAGTTGGAATATCTAGATAATCTAATGGATTTAAATCTTTTTCATTTTCATAAAAAAACTTACCTTCATTTAATCTCTCTAAATAAGACAGTGTTCCTTTTGTATTTAATCTATCACATAATATTTGTGCCAAAGACCTAATATATGAACCCTCACTAACACTTGCTTCAAATGTTAAAAAGGGGTGATTATAGTTTATGAATTTTGTATCTACTATATTCATAATAGATTTTTTCATTTCAAACTCAACACCTTCTCTTGCTAAATTATAAGCTCTTTTTCCATCAATTTTTTTTGCTGAAAATTTTGGAGGTGTATATTCTATTTCACCTTTTAGCTTTTCAATCTCTTTTATAATACTTTGCTTATCTAAAGTTCTTGTTTCATTTATACTTGTTACATTTTCTATATCAAAAGAATCAGACTCAACACCTAACCAAATAACTGCTTTATATGTTTTTGGAGTTTTTGAAAAGTATTTAAATAGCTTTGAATATTGTCCAAAAGCTATTATTAAACATCCACAAGCAAAGGGATCAAGCGTACCACTAAATCCTGCTTTTTTATTTTTGTATTTTCTTTTAATTTTATTTAAATATGAATTAGAACTTGTAAAAATGGGTTTTTTAACAACCACTAATTTATTTAATGGTTCTTTATTATATAATCTCTTTTGCATTATTAACTAGTTTACTTTATATTTTCTCAACAAAAGATGATAAGATATCTCTTGATGTTCCGCCAAAGTTTATAGTAAGTTTATAGTCTTTACCAGCCTTATTTGCTTTTTGTACTCTTCCCATACCAAAAATCTTGTGTTGTACTAAATCACCTTTTCTATAAGCTGAATGCTTTTCAATTGTTAAAGAACCTTTTATAAGTCCAGATTCACTTAAAAATCTACTTTTTTGTAAAAGTGCCCGTTTACCTTTATAAAATCTTGAATGAACAAATGACAACGTTAATGTATCCATAGCTCTTGTAACTGCAACATATCCAAGTCTTCTTTCTTCTTCAATATCAGAACCATCCCCTGTTAAAGGGAAAAAGCCTTCTTCTAGTCCTATAATAAATAAATTCCTAAATTCTAAACCTTTCGAAGCATGAATACTCATCATAGAAATAGCTTCACTATTATATTCACCATTTTCACTCTCTAATGCTATTTCATTTAAAAAGTCTTTTAATTCTAAATGAGGATTTTGCATAAAGTAATCTCTAATATATCCATAGAATTCATCAACATTTCCTTGTCTCTCAAAACCATCAGGAACATTATCATATGATGCTCTATAATCAAAAGTATCTTCAAAAGAGTCTAAGAATTTCATTTTTGATTCATTTAAAATATCTTTTAAATCCATTATTGAAGCTTCAAATACCTTTAATGTTCTTGAATTCTTCTTGCCAACAATACCTGATAATTCATCAGGATTTAACTCTTGAATAAGTTGGAAAATAGGTTTCTGTGTTTCTATTGATTTTGCTTCAAGTTTATCAATTGTTGTTTTACCAATACCACGTTTTGGCTTATTTACAATTCTTTTTAAAGAGAAGTTATCATTTGCATTTGTAAGTATTCTAAAAAAAGCTATTAAATCTTTTATTTCAGCTCTTTCATAAAATTTCATTCCACCTACAAGTTTATAGTTTAATCCAGCTTTATTAAAACCTTCTTCAAGTGATCTTGAAAGTGCATTTACTCTAAATAATACAGCAATATCTTTTGCACTAGTTCCATTATCTAATAAAGATTTAATATCATCAATTAATTTTCTAGTTTCTTCATTTTCATCATGTGATTCATAAACTTTTATAGAATCACCTTTTTTTCTTGTACCCACCAGTTTTTTACCTAATCTATCTCGATTGTGTTCAATTAGTTGATTGGCATGATTTAAGATAGTATCAGTTGAACGATAGTTCTTTTCTAGTTTTACTACTTTTGTATCATCAAAATCTTTTGAAAAATTCAAAATATTTTTAATAGTAGCACCTCTCCAACCATAAATACTTTGGTCATCATCTCCAACTACACAAAGATTATTGTGTGTTGCACATAACAATCTTAATAGTCTATATTGAAGTTCATTTGTATCTTGGTACTCATCAACCATAATATATTGATATCTTTGGCTAGTTTGCTCTGCTAATTTTTCATTCTTTTTTAATATTTCATAAGGTAATAATAATAAATCATCAAAATCTACTAAATTGTTTTTTAGTAAATACTCTTGATATTTTTGATATACAAGTGCTATTTGTTGATATAGTTTTAATTGAGCTGCTGCTATTGCCTCAGTTGGGGAAATTAATGTATTTTTATATTTAGAGATTTCTGAAACTAAAAGTGCCGTTGTGATTTCTTTATCAATTGACTTTATAATTCTTTTTTTATCATCTGTATCAATTATAATAAAATTGTTTTTTCTTCCAAGTTCACTCATATGAAATTTTAGAAACAATAATCCAAACTTATGAAAAGTACACAATAATGGGGGAGTATTTAATGATGATTGATCTATTAAACTATAAGCTCTTTCTCTCATTTCAGAAGCGGCTTTATTTGTAAAAGTCAGTGTTAATATTGAACTTGGATCTATTCCTATTGAAATTAAATAAGCTAATCTTGTAGTAATAGTTTTTGTTTTTCCAGAACCAGCACCTGCAAGTATAAGTAGTGAACCATCTATATGTTCAGCTGCACTTTTTTGCGAATCATTTAATAATGATAATAAATTTTCAGACATTTCTTCTCCCGTTAATATAAATATTATAGCATATATTAAATAAATTCATTATTCTTAATTATTCTATGTATAAATAAATGTTATGATAAATATAAATTTTTATACGGAGGAAATAATGCTAACAGATTTTGCAAAATTACAGACATTTCTAACAGTAGTTAGAGAAAAATCTTTTTCAAAAGCTTCAGCAAAACTTGGTATTTCACAACCTGCAGTAACACAACAAATGCGATTTATTGAAGACTATCTTGATGTTCAAGTAGTTGATAGAAAGAAAAATGGTATAAGACTTACAAAAGAAGGTCAAATGCTTTATTCTATTGCCTTAAAAATAGAAAAATGTGTAACTAATGGGGAAAAAGAATTACTTAAGATTATGAATAAAGATGTTACTTTTATATTTGGAGCATCGTTTATTATTGGAAATTATATTTTACCAAGATTTTTAAATAATTTAAAAGAGAATATTAATAATGAAGTTTCAATAAATGTTTCGGTTTCACATGAAGCAATAGAAGATCTATTAGATAAAAAAATAGACATAGCACTAGTTGAAAACTATGTGCCTAATGATGATATTATTTATAGAGAATGGATGGAAGATGAAATAGTAATATTCTCTAACCAAAAATTACCTGCAAAAGCAAAAGCTGAAGATTTATTATCATATAAATGGGTTTGCAGAAATCCTGAATCAAATACAAGATTATTATTTAAAGAGAATCTTGATAAGGCGAATTTCCCTGACTGTGATACTTTTGATGTTACAAGTGAAGTTACAAGTGCTACTACTATTGTTCAAACAGTTTTACACTCAGATAAAAGTATTACACCAACAGTTTCAATTGTTTCAAGAAATGCAATTGATTCATTATTAAAATCTGGCGCATTATATGAATCAAGAATTAGTAATCAAAAAATGGTAAGAAAACTATATATTGCATACAGAAAAGATAGAAAACATGATGCATTTATTGATAATGTAGTTGATTATCTTCTTAAAATCAAATAGTTATTGGGATTTATTCCTAATAATTATCTAGATAATTTTTTATTAAAAACTTTTAAATCATCTATTTTTGATTTATCTAATATATATACTTTTCCACCATCATTATGAGAAGTAACAAATTTAAATCCTAATCTTTCTGATAACTTTTTACCCTCAAGAGAATATACATTAATAATAATTGATTCTAAGTTCTTATATTTTAGTAGAATTTCAAAAAATGAAGATAATAACTTTTTTAATAATTGTGGTTTTCTAAACTCTTTTTCAATAACAATTGTAGGAATATATATGTATTTAATATTATTAATATTATAAGTTCCATTTTTTAGATCTACTTCATTTAGAGTGCCTTTTTTCATTAATTTATATTCTGAAATATTAATAGCAATGCCACCAATATGTGCAACAATTATTCCTGAAATTACAAAAGCTAAATATAACTCTTTATTTTTTTTTCTAATATTAACCCAATGTTTAATTTCATCATTATCTATTTCATAATTTTCAATTAACTTAGCAGATAAACGAACAGAATCAAGTACAACATCATAAATGCTCCAATGATTTTTTTCAAAATCTTTGATAGTATACAAGTAAGCTTTATTCATATTTTTTAAATACAAAGTATTTAAATGATTAAAAAAATATTCAAACATTTTTAAATCATTAAGCAAGAAATATGTATAAATAATTTCAATTTCAATTTCTTTACTAACAACTTCATCATCTTTTATAATTTTATTTTTAATAAATACTAGTCGATCTATTTTATAGTTAGATGTATCTTCATCAAGTATTTTATCTATAACTTCAAGTAAAAGTTTTTTATTGTTTTGAAAGTTCTTATTTTCAATTATACTTAATAATACCTCTTCCTTTATCATGTTTTTCTTTTCCAATTTTTAAGGAAGATTATAGTAATTAATACAAAAAAGGAGATAGATAAAGAATAACTTTTTGTTGAAAAATCTTTTAAAAAACCATATACTTCAAAAATAAAAACTATAAGCGCAATACTAAATAAAATCATATTTTCCCGTTGTAGTTCAATCGTTTGCTTTACATTAATTTTATTATTTATAAAATCTTGATACTGTTTATATTGATTATATTTTTCTTTTGTTTCAAATTTTATTTCTAGTTCATTAGCAAGATTCTGTGCAGAGACGTATTTGAAAATGCTAATATCCCAAAAAGCAACAGTTTTACTAAACTCATCATATAAAACATCTAATTCATTTATATCAATTTTTTCTTTTTTAGTTAACTGTTTTAGCATCTTATTATTTGCCCTATTTATAGCACACTCTTTAAACATTAAAACTTCCATTATAAATAAAAAGATAATATCACTTTTTAGTTTATTTGGATAATTCTCTCTTTTATCGATTCTTATTACTGTATTTTTGGCAGCATATAGATCACTACTGTTGTATTGTGCAATATTATCGTTTGTATTTTTGAAATATTTATCTTGTTTTAGTGAAGCGTTCATTGTTTGAGAATCAAATGTTTCATTTGCAAAGTAATTTGGATATAACTTATCATCTATTTCTTTGTTTGTTGAGATACAGGCCTTACTACTACCTAAGTATTCTAAATCATATTCACTTTTTAAGTACTCTTCTAAAGAAATATCTTTATTATCAATACATATTTTAATATTATTTTGAGAAAGTCTATCTAGTATCTGTGATATTTCTATTTTTGTTTTAAAAAAAACAATAGTAACTATTGTTAGACCTGTTATCTTATCACTACTTATAAATATATGTGCTTTTTCAGTTTTATTTATATCTAAAGATTCATTATCATCTAAATAATAAAAGTCCAAGGAATCTAAATAAGTTCTTTGGATTTCTTTTCCTATATTATTAGTGATTTCTAAATCAAACTGTTTATTTAAAAGAGTTAAGTATTTTTCTGAAAAATCATTTTTCTTTTCTGTTTGAATATCTTTTTTATTTAACTTATTATATGTAAAGAATAAATATAAATTACCATCAAAAACTTCTTTCATTATCTACTCCTACAACAATAGATAAATTAAGTTTTATCTATTGATAAGTATATACTCATTTTAGTTCTTTACGAAATAATCTCCGTCAAAACTTTCAAGTGCATAATTTCTGTCATTACCTATTGCATTTACTAAATCATCAACTGATAAGTATTCTAAAGAATCAGCCTCAATATAATCTTTCACTTCATCTTTTAGCATATTATTAGAAATAAGCTCTTCTTTATTAGGTGTATCAATACCATAATAACAAGGGAATTTAATTTCAGGAGAGGCAACTCTAAAATGTACTTCTTTTGCACCTGCATCTTTAAGCATTTTTACAATTCTTTTAGATGTAGTACCTCGAACAATTGAATCATCAATAACAAGTAGTGATTTTCCTGCAATTAAAGATTTCATAGGTGAAAGTTTCATTCGTACTTTTAAGTTTCTCATCTCTTGTGTTGGTTCAATAAATGTTCTACCAACATAGTGATTTCTAATTATTCCATATTCAAAAGGAATTCCACTTTGTGCCGCATATCCAAGTGCTGCTGGAACTCCTGAATCTGGAACTGGTATAACCATATCATATTTAGCTTCTGATGTAGAATCATTTTTTGCTAATGCTCTACCCATATTTTCTCTAGTTTTATATACATTTTTACCATCAATTTCAGAATCAGGACGTGCAAAATATACATATTCAAATGCACATGGTCTAAATTCAGGTTCAAAAAGTTGGATTGACTCTGGCTCATCATAATCTTCACTAAAAATTAGCATTTCACCTGGTCTAACATCTCTTATAAATGTAGCATCTACTAAATCAAAAGCACAAGTTTCAGAAGCTACTATATAACCACCTGATTTTAATTTTCCTAAAGATAATGGTCTAATACCATGTTTATCTCTAATTACAAATTGTTTTGAACGTGATTGAACAATAAAACAATATGCTCCAACAGTTCTCTCTAAAGCTTCTTTAATTCTATATCTTAATCTATCTTTTGTATTTTTAGCAATTAGATGAATTAAATTTTCAGTATCCATTCCTGTTTGGAAAATAGCACCTTTATCAATTAGGTCTTTTCTTACCTCGTCTTTATTGATTAAGTTACCATTGTGAACAATAGATATTTCACCAAGTTTATATTTAGCAAAAACTGGTTGTGCATCTAAAATAGAATCTCCACCAGCTGTTGAGTATCTGTTATGACCAATAGCCATATTACCTTTTAGTACTTTTAATGCAGACTCTCTAAATACATCTGAAACTAGACCTCTGTTTTTAATCGTATGAATCTTTCCATCACATGATGATGAAATACCTGTTGCTTCTTGACCTCTGTGTTGCATTGAAAACAAAGCTAAAGAAGCTAGTCTAGCAGCATTATCATTACCATAAATTCCAACTATTGCGCACATTTATTTAACCTTATAAAAAAGAAAAAAGTGAAAGTGAAAATATCTTTTTTCTTTTAGTTTTATTTTATTTTATTGTTTAATTTTTATAGACCTAAAGCGTCGTTGATTGAGTATAATTTTGGTTCTTTTCCAATAATCCATTTAGCAACTTTTATAGCACCTTTTGAAAAAGTGTTTCTTGATGTTGCTGTATGATTTAATTCTAAAAATTCACCATCATTATATAAACCAACAGTATGACGTCCTACGATGTCTCCACCTCTTAGTGCCATAACTGCAATCTCATCTTTAGTTCTAGCACCAATTTGTCCATCACGTCCTGAAACTCTAACTTCATCAAGATCTAATGCTCTAGCATCAGCTGCATGCTCTGCAAGTGTTAAAGCAGTTCCTGAAGGTGAATCTACTTTATGTTTGTGATGTTGTTCAACAATTTCAATATCAAAATCTCTTAATGTAGCAGAGGCAAGAGCAACTAATTTATTTAAAACAGCTACTCCTAAACTCATATTAGTTGCATAAAGAATAGGAACTAGTTTACTAGCTTCAATTAATAAATTTTGTTGATGCTTAGTAAATCCAGTAGTAGCAATTACCAAAGGCTTTCTAGCACCATTTTCAACAACTTCTGTTAATAAAGCTTCAGTCGCACCAGGAGCTGAAAAATCAATAATTACATCTGAAGAATCAAATAATACTTTCATATCATTTGTAACAACTGTATCTTCTGGTAATTGCTTTGTTAATTTATCAAAAACATGAACAGCAGCAACTCTTGCTTGCTCGTCATGTTCTAAATCATCAATTAATAATGAACCAACTCTTCCTGTACTTCCTAGAATTCCTACTTTAATCATATTTTATAGTTTCCCTTTTATCCAATATATTCAATAATATTTACTGCTGCTGTAGCACCATCACCTGCTGCACAAACAACTTGTTTTGATGCTTCAATTCTAATATCACCAGCTGCATATAAACCTGGTATATTTGTTCTCATTCTTAAATCAACAATAACTTCTCCAGCTTCATTTGTCTCACATAAAAATGATCCGTCTTCTTGTTTTAATGGATCATTTAGTACATTTCTACCAACAAATACAAATACACCAGGTGTTGGTAAATCTCTAATTTCACCAGTTACTTTTGATTTAACTTTTAATCCTAATACCCCAGAAACATCACCAAATACTTCTTCAATATCAACATTTGTAACTTCTTCAATATTTTCTGCTGCTTTCATATGTGCAATTGTTGAAGGCGCGGCTCTATAAGTATCACGTCTATGTACTAAATAAACTTTTGAACACATTTTTGATAAATAAACTGCTTCTTCTAAAGCTGAATCACCACCACCTACAACTGCAACTTCTTTTCCTTTATAGAAAAAACCATCACAAGTAGCACAAGTAGAAATACCTCTACCAAATAATTCATCTTCACCCTTAAAACCAGCACGTCTAGGAACAGAACCTGTTGCCATTAAAACAGTTTTTGCTTCATACTCTTTACCATCTACTGTAGTAAGTTTAAAAATATCACCATCTTTTTTTACTGTAGTAATTTGGTTCATTTCATGTTTTAAACCAAATCTTTTACATTGTTCTGGCCAATTTTCCATTAAATCCATTCCAGATACAATTTCACTTTGTCCTGGGTAGTTTTCTATTTCAGAAGAACCAGTAATTTGTCCCCCTGGCATACCCATTTCAAACATAGTAACATTATTTAAACCACCTCTAGTTGCATAAAGACCAGCTGTTAATCCTGCAGGTCCTCCTCCAATAATCGCTAAATCTAACATATCAATTTCCTTTTATTCTATTATTTATAATTTATAGTATTTATTAAAAAGCTAATAATACTAAAATATTTGTAAGTTATAGTTTAATCAAACCTTAAACTATAAGATAAATTTTATCTTATAATAATATATATCTTATTTAGGTGGTTTTATACCAGTTTTACATCCTTATTTAAGGAGTATCCCATCCCTTTTGTTATAACAATTGCATCATTTGGTATTTTCTTTCTTAATCTTTTTATCATAGCTCTTATATTTGTAAGATTTGTATCGTCACCTTCCCATACATATTCACCAATCTCTTCATAAGTTGCTACATGATGTAAGTTTTTTGAAAAAAGTTCTAAAAAAAGTATCTCTTTTTTAGTTAATTCAATCTCTTTATTATTTTCATATAAAATATGATTTATAAAATCAAATTCATAAACCTCATCAAATTTTAAAAATCTTTTTTGTATTACACACAGTTTTTTTACTTTTTGAACTAGTTCTAAAATGTAAAAAGGTTTTTTTATATAATCACTACAACCTAATTCATAAGATTTTTGAATTTTTTCCAAGTCATGATTTGAACTAATTATAATCACAGGAGTTTCTTTATGATTAATTCTTAATAGTTCAAGTAAAGAGATACCATCAATATTAGGAACATTAATATCTAAAATAAAACAGTTATATCCATTATCAAGAACATTTAAAGCTAAATCTCCATCGATAAAAGTGTCAACTTTATAGCTTTCTTTTTCTAAGGCCATTTTCATTACATTTAATAATCTTTCATTATCTTCTAATATTAATACCTTCATTCTACATTTCCTAAAATCATTTTAAAACATGCTCCATCTTTTATATTCTCTACTTCTATTTTACCATTCATTTTATCTTCAATAATCATTTTTGCCATATATAAACCAATTCCATGTCCATCTTTTTTTGTAGAATAATATGGCTTGAAAATCTTTTTTAATTTAGATGTTTCAATTCCACCTGCATTATCTTGGATTGTTATAAAAAGTTTATTCTCTTTATTATAAAACTCTATATCTATTTTTCTGTTTTTTAAATCATTTTTTAAAAGTTCATCTTTTGCATTATTAATTATATTTAGAGTTGATTGCATAAACTCATTTCTATATCCATAAATATTTGTGTTAGTATTTTCAAGAACTTTTATACTTACATCTATATAGTTATATTTAATATTATGATTTACGATTTGTAAAATTGAATCAAGTGATTCTTTTGCATCAAACACTTTCTTTTTATTAGAAGGCACTATAAAATTTTGAAAATCATTAATTGTTTTATTCATATAATCAACTTGTGTCATTATATCTTTTACATAAGATTCATCTTCATTTTTATTAGTATTTGAAGAATAAAAACTTTCTTGTGCTATTGTTGTAATCTCAACTAGTGGTGATTTCCATTGATGTGCAATTGAAGAAAATATTTCCCCTATTTCAGCTAACTTTGACTGTTGAATAACAAACTCTTGATTTTTTTCTCTTTCAACTTCATACTCTTTTTCTTTTGTAATATCTGTGAAAATGGTAACCGTTCCTGTCTCTTTAGTCTTGCTATCACAATACAAAGTTTGTTTTATAAAATATATTTTCTTTTCATTCTTTGAAGTTTGAAATTTAAAAACAGTATTTTGTTTTTTATTTTCTTTATATTTATCTAAAATAGATAAAAGCTTTAATGCATTTTCATTATTTTTAAAATCACCTAACTTCTTGCCATAAATATCTTCACTTTGTAAAGAAAGAAAATTACAAAATTTTTTATTTGAGTCAATAATCTTTCCATCTTTATTTTGCCAAAAGATTGGGCTTTCTATTGCATTTAAAAGTACTGAGTCAAACTCTATTCTTTGAAGTAGCATCTTTTCTGTTTTTTTTCTCAAATATATATTATGAAACAATCCAATTATTAAAAGAACTAGTATAGGAGATATAGTAAAAACGAAATCTATTAAGCCTCTATTTTTATCATAAAAGGTTAGTCTTCTATTTACTATTTCATATTTATAAGGAACTTGATTTACAGCAAGTGTAAACTGATCTAATTTTTTAGCATCAAATACATAATTTAAATCATCAAAACTTTTAATTTCATAGTTTTTATTTTCCAATATATCTAAAGCCATTAAACCTGCTTTATTTCCAAACTTCTCCAGATCTACTATTTTCCCACCAACTGCACCTTTTTTATTAAAAATTGAATCTGTAATAAATACTGGTACTTTTGAGTTATTAATAAACTTTTGTATTGCTTGGTTTTTATTTAATTTTCCATCATTATTTTTATAGAACCGAATAAATAAAATTGCACTATTCTCTTCATACTTTGAAAATCGTTCTTCTAAATCTTCTAAACTATTTTCTCTTAAATAAATTAGTTTATATTTATTATCAAACTCATCAAATAACTCTTTTATTAAAGGTTCTGTATGTTTTGCATTTATACTTTTGTCATTTAGCACATATAGTTTTTTAACTGTAGGAATTATCATTTCTATTAGTTTAACATTTGAGGATAAATCTCTTTTTTCGATTAATGCAGATACTTTATTTTCTACGCCATATTTTTTAGCTTTTATTGATGAAAAATTCTCAATACCAACAGCTAAAACAGCTTCATCTAAAAAGAATTCATGATAATTTTGTAAAACAAAATCATATGCAAATCTATCTATTGCTATTACTAAATCATAATTACGACTTTGTAGTTGAACCTTATAAAGGTTTTTTAAGTTTTTAAAGTATTCATCAGATGTAATTCTTTTTGCATCCATATATAACAAATTAAAATCAATATCTTGATGTTTATATAACTCTTTTTCTAATCCTGAAATTATATTATCACTAAATTCATAGCCTTTATGATAAGAACTAATAATTAAAATAGAACTATTTGCGAAAAGAAAAGTTGATAAGAGGAAATAAATAATTAGTAGTTTTTTCATTTAGCAATTATAGTAGATTATTGCTAACTATTAGATATAAAAAAGGTACCAAGAATAACGTGATACCTTTTATATTGAATATATTTTCTAAAATGTATAAATAGTTTAAAGAATAGCAAATCCAAGGAATACTAATGCTCCTAGATAAATAGCACCAAAAATTGCTCCTAATTTCCACCATGTTGCTTGTGAAATATATCCTGCTCCATACCAAATTGGTGATGGTCCAGTTGCATATGGTGTTAAAATTCCCATAAGACCTAAAGAACCTACAAGAAGTAAAGCTAAAGGTTGAATCATTTCACCAGGCAATAAATTTGCCGCAACTCCTAAAAATAGTGGTAAAAGTGCCACAGTATGTGCTGTAACACTTGCAAAGAAATAATGGAACACAAAAAATAATACAACTAAAAGTATTACTATTAAAACTGGATCCATTCCAACTAAACCACCTGCAATTAAGCCTGCCGCCCATTTTAAGAAACCAACTTGTTTTAAACCTGATGCCATTGCAACTAAAGTAGCAAACCAGATAAATACATTTATAGCAGCTTTATTAGTAATAACATCTTCCCATGTAATTACATCTGTTAAAACTAGTAAACATAATACTGCAAGTGCTGCTGTTGTACCATTTACTCCAATTTGTTTACCAAATATCCACATAACAAGTGCAAGTAATCCAAGTCCTAACATTATTAGCTCTTTTTTACTAATAGGTCCCATTGAAACTAACTCTTTAGCAGCCCAAGCTGGTGCTTCTGGAGATTTTTTTTGTTCAGGAGGGTAAACTATATAAGTTAAATAAGGTACAAGTAAAAATAGTGGAATCATTATAATTGCTAATGTACTAAACCATTGTCCCCATTCAATTGCAATACCTGTACTTTTTTCCACTAAAGATACTGCTAATAAATTTGGAGCTAGTGCTGTTAAGAACATAGAACTAGTCACACAAGTTGCTGCAATTGCTACCCATGAAATATAAGAACCAATTTTTCGCGGGTTCTCATCTGGAGTAGAGTTAAACATTTGTGGAATATTAATAGCAATTGGGAAAATAGTCCCTGCACTTCTTGCAGTATTTGAAGGCATAAATGGAGCTAAAATTCCATCTGCAAAAGCAACTGCATATCCAAGTCCCAGTGTAGTTTTTCCAAGTAATTTTACTAAAAGTAAAGCTATTCTTTTTCCTAAGCCTGATTTTCTATAACCAAGAGCGAACATAAATGCTGCAAAGATTAACCAAATTACACCATTTGAAAAACCACTTAAAGCCCAAGAACGACTAGCTTTTGCAGTTTCACCTACAAGACCAAATACAGCAGCAAATGAGACTCCTGTTAAACCTATTAAAGCTGCGGGAATTGGTTCTAAAATTAAGCCTACAATTACTCCTAAAAATACTGCAAAGAAATAGTGAGCATTTACACTTAACCCTTCAGGTGTTGGTAAAATAGCAACTACAATTGCAATTATAATTGGTAGTGCCATTTTCATATTATTACTTAGTGTCATAATAAACTCCTTTTTTTTTCAATTTATTTATACTGAAATGATAAAGAAGATAAATGACCTTAATATGACTTTTGTAAAATATTTTTTATTTTGTTATTTTGCTAGTTTTTAGACATAAAAAAAGGTAAGACTATAAAAGTCTTACCTTTTTTAAAAAATTGATAGTATTTATTAAATTAAAGAATTAATTTTGTCCGTGAATGCTTGTTTAGAAGAAGCACCAACCATTTGATCAACAACTTCACCATCTTTCATGAAAATGATAGTTGGAATAGATCTGATTCCATATTTTACTGCTAAGTCTTGCTCTTCATCTGTATTTACTTTACAAATATTAGCTTTACCTTCGAACTCTTCTGCTAATTCTTCAATCACAGGAGCAATCATTCTACAAGGTCCACACCATGGAGCCCAAAAGTCAACCATAGATACACCACTATTAGTAATTTCTTCAAAGTTTGATGGAGTTAATTCTGTATATTTTGCCATTTTATTTCCTTTTTATTATTATAGTTAATTTCCGTTTATTTAAGTTAATTATAAATTAAACTCATTGATTATAGCCCTAAATAACTTAAAATAAGTTTTATCTCTATATTAATAGTTCACTAATCTTTTATAAATCAATTTTTTGATAACATATCTAAAAATTTAACACGGATGATTCACATGGATATTAGAAAAGAGTATTTAGAGTTTTTTAAAAATAAAGGGCATGACATTGTTTCTTCAATGCCATTAGTTCCTGATGACCCAACACTTATGTTTACAAATGCTGGAATGGTACAGTTTAAAGATATTTTTACTGGAGCAATTCCTAGACCTGCAAACCCAACAGCAACTTCTTGTCAATTATGTATAAGAGCTGGAGGAAAACATAATGACTTAGAAAATGTTGGTTATACAGCACGGCATCATACACTTTTTGAAATGTTAGGAAATTTCTCTTTTGGAGATTATTTTAAAAAAGAAGCTATTGCATATGCATGGGAATTCATAACTGTTAATCTTGAACTTCCTGTAGATAAACTATGGGTAACAATTCATGAAAGTGATGATGAAGCATATGAATTATGGCAAGAACATATTGATGCTTCTAGAATAAAAAGATTTGGCGATAAAGATAATTTCTGGTCTATGGGTGATACGGGAGCTTGTGGTCCTTGTAGTGAAATATTCTATGACCAAGGTTCTGAACACTTCAATTCAGATGAAGATTACTTAGGTGGAGAAGGTGATAGATTCTTAGAAATCTGGAACCTAGTATTTATGCAATATGACAGACAAAAAGATGGAACACTAGTTCCACTTCCAAAACCTTCAATTGATACAGGAATGGGATTAGAGCGAGTTATTGCTATTAAAGAAGGTGTTTTAAATAACTTTGATTCATCAAACTTCCAACCAATTATCAAAAAAATTGAAGAGTTGGCTGGTAAAACTGCTAATGAAGAAACTATTGGTTCATACAGAGTAATTGCAGATCACTTAAGAGCAACATCATTTATGTTATCTCAAGGAATTTTATTTGGAAATGAAGGAAGACCTTATGTTTCTAGAAGAATTTTAAGACGAGCAGTAAGACATGGATATTTATTAGGATTTAGAAAACCATTCTTAGCAAAAGTTTATGATACTTTATGTAATATTTTAGGCTCTCACTATACTGATTTAAATGAAAAAGCAGATTATATAAAAGAACAATTAACCCTTGAAGAAGAAAGATTCTTTAAAACTATTGAGTTAGGTATGAGTATTTTTAATGAAGAATTAGCAAAAACAAAAGAGATATTCTCAGGAGATGTTGCTTTTAAACTTTATGATACTTATGGTTTCCCATTAGATTTAACAGAAGATATGTTAAGAGATAAAGATTTAAAAATTGATAACGCTAAGTTTGATGAGTTAATGGATGAGCAAAAAACAAAAGCAAAAGCTGCTTGGAAAGGTAGTGGAGATGTTGCAAGTTAGGGTGATTTTAAAACACTTTTAGAAAAATATGGTAAAAACAACTTTGTTGGATATGAAAAAACATTTGAAAACTCTACTGTTGTATTTTTACTTGATGATAAGTTCCAAGAAGTTGATACTTTAAATGCTGGTCAAACTGGATGGGTTATGCTAGACAAAACTCCATTTTATGCAACATCAGGTGGACAAAGTGGAGATACTGGGGCTTTAGAAGATAATGAGCATATTGCTATTGTTAAAGAGACTTCAAAATTCTATGATATTAATCTTTCAAAAATTGTAGTTGAAAACTCTACAGTTAAACAAGGTCAAAAAATCCAAGCTATTGTAGTAAATAGAAATGAAATTGAAAAACACCATAGTGCAACTCACCTTTTACAATCTGCTCTTAAAATGGTTTTAGGGGATACTGTAGCACAAGCAGGATCATTAAATGATACTTCTAAATTAAGATTTGATTTTACATATCCAAAAGCTATGACTGAAGCTCAGATTAATGAAGTTGAAGATTTAGTTAACTCAATGATTGCTAGAGGAATTTCTGGAGATGTTGAGGAGTTACCAATTGAAGAAGCTAAAAATAAAGGCGCAATTGCTATGTTTGGTGAAAAATATGGCGATAGTGTAAGAGTTGTAAGTTTTGGAGATGTTTCTGTAGAATTCTGTGGTGGAACTCATGTAAAAAACACTCATGATATTGGTTCAATTTATATAACTAAAGAATCAGGAGTAAGCGCAGGTGTACGAAGAATTGAAGCTGTTTGTGGATTAGCTGCAATTGAATATACAAACTCTATTATTAAAAAATATCAAGACGTACAAGCTGAACTTAAAAATAAAGATGCAATTTCTGGAATTAAAAAATTAAAAGAGCAAGTAAAAGAGCTTAAAAAAGAAGTTGAGCTTGCGCAAAGTCAAACAGCAGCACCAGTTTATGAAGAGATGATTGGAGATACAAAAGTTGTTGTTGATATTGTAGAAAACGGTGATATTAAAAAAATTGTTGATGATTTAAAAAATGCAAATGAAAAATTAGCAGTATTATTACTTCAAGCAAAAGGCGAAAAAGTTATGCTTGTAGCTGGTAGTAAAAACACAAGTGTAAAAGCTGGTGACTGGATTAAAACTATTGCACCAATCGTTGTTGGTGGTGGTGGAGGTCGTCCTGACTTTGCACAAGCTGGTGGAAAAGATGTAAGTAAAATAAATGATGCAAAAGCTCAAGCACTTGCATATGCTAAAGAGAATATCTAATAATGAGTGAATTATTTAATAGTTTTTCTTCATTAATAGTTTTTTTACATGTAATATCAGCAGTATTATGGGTTGGGGGAATGATTGCAATTAGATTTGCAGTTCATTACTCTATTCAAAATATAGCAGAACCAAAAATAAAAATTGAGCGAACACTAGAAAATTTAAAAAGATTTTTTAATATGGTAATTCCAGCAATTTTAATCTTACTTATAACTGCTATTATTATGATAATTGCTCTAGGCTTTAAAGGTACACCTTTATATAGTTTCGTAATTGCTAAAGAAGCTATATGGACTATTATGACTGTTGTTTTTATAATTATCTATATTAAAAGAAATAAAGCTGAAAAAGCTTTTATTGAAGGTGACTTTTTAGCTGCTAAAAATAATTTAGCACCAATTGCAAAATACTATATTCCTGCAAATATTATCTTAGGAATTGTAGCTATTTATTTAGGTGTTACTTTAAGAGGATTCTAAAAGGACTAGTTTTAAACTAGCCTTTTTTTAAAAATAAATTCTTAGCTTTAACCACTATAAAAAATATTAAAATTAAAATTCCTATAAAACTGTAAATCATCATATCCCAACCAAACTTTTCATATATAATTGAAGGAATAAAAGAACCACTAGCTCCTCCAAAATAATAAAAACTCAAATACATTCCAGATGTTAAAGCTTTTTGTGATGACTTCATAGAGTTCGCTAAGCCAGTACTAACTGTATGAATTGTAAACATCCCAATACAGAATAAAAAAAGCATAATAAATAAAGCAATTAGATTAGTAGTTAAAAGAAAACATGCAATAAAACAGAAAAAAAGTAATGAATACATTATAGTATTATGTTCACTTTTAAATAGTTTTATTATTCTTTTTGAGAATAAAGAAACAAGTATTCCCATTCCATATCCTAAATATAATAAGCTTATTTGAAACTCAGTTACATTAGCAGAAATATCTTTTACTCTAAAAGGCAAGACATTTAAAACACCTGCAAACACATAGAACATACAAAACATTAAAAGATAAACAAGAGTAAAACGCTTGTCTTTTAAAATATTACTTATATCTTTTAGTTTTGGTTTTACAATCTTTGCTTCACCTTCATAGTTTAATTTTTGAATTAAAAATAGTGATATAAAAAGTGCAAAACTTAAAGAATAAAAAACATACTCATAAGAAAAGTTCGTAGCAATAAACCCAGAAAAAAGTCGTCCAAGTAGACCACCAAAAACTGTAGAAGCTACATAAATAGACATATTAAACTTTATATTTTCTTTATCAATATTTGCTAAAATTGACATTAGAGCGGTTAAAATTGCCGGAGTTACAATAGCTTCACAAACTCTAAAAAACAAAAAACTTTCATATGTAGTTGAGAATCCTAAGAATATATTTGTAATTAGCAAGGTAAAAGTAGCAAGTAAGAGCATTTTTTTTGCACATACTTTTTCTAAAATATATCCATAGATAATAGGAGAAATAGCTAAAAAAAGCATAATAATAGCTGTAAATTGTGATGCTTTTATAATTGAGATATCAAATTTATCAGCAAGTAAAGGTTGTAAAGGTTGTGTTGCATACATAACTGATAAAATGATAATAATTGAATAGATAACTTTAAATAGATTAATTTTTTTCATTTATAGATTATAGCAAAACCTTAATGACCTCTTCCTCTTTTATAATATGAATTATAATGTCCTCTGTAATTATGATGATATTTACTCTTAAAATGAAAGGGTTTAAAAATTATTGCAGGGCTAACTACAGTTCTTACATTATGATGATACCTATGACAGCCTGAAAAAAGTATGACTGTTGTAATTAATAAAAATATACTTTTTAGCATTTTGACTCCTTTGCTAAATTATAATAGATACATTATTAGTAAAGATTGTGCATAAATTGTATATATTTTAAATATCTATTGAAGCTTTAATCTAAAGCTTCAAATTCTTCATTAAAATAGTTTTTTAATATATTTTGATTTACTAAACTGCTATTATAATTTGATGAAAATCTTGGTTTTTTCAAATATTTATTTTCATAAGTTTTATCAAACTGTCTAATCATTTTTGTAAAAAGTTTACCATTATAATCTATGATGAATTTATTTTCATTTCCTGAAAACTTATATATTAAATTCATTATATATTTATCATTGATTAAATAAGTAGAAAATTCATATCCTTGAAAATCTAATCTTTCAATTGCTACCATTGTTTTAATAGAATTTTTTTCTTTAAATAAGTCGTCAAAATATGATCTTTGAAAACCATTCCATTCACAATTGTTATTTAAATTAACTTGTTCAATAAATATATCTCCATACTCAGCACTTGAAGTGTTTAAGATATAAGAACTAAACGTACAACTATCACTTGTATATTGTTTATTTATCTTTGATAAATCTATATAGTTATTTACATTGTTATACTTTGTTGAAGTACATGCTGTAAAAAATAAAGCCATTGAAGCAATAAAAAGTAAATTAATTAATTTTAACATCTTCTATCCTTTAAAAAATTTTATCTATTATTATAGCACTATAAAGATATCGCTTGACATAATTTAAAATTTAAATTATTATGTTTATATGAAAATACAAAAAATAATATTATTTGCACTACTTATATTTCTTTTTATTGGTTGTTCTAAAAAAGACCCAGAACCAATTCAAACAAACTTGCCTTATGCAAGTGCTTCATTACAAAAAACTATTATCCAAAAGAAACAAGTAAAGATAAATAAGAATAAAAAATTTTCTAAATTCTATAAAGAGTGGAAGGGAGTAAGATATAAATTTGGAGGAAACTCTAAAAATGGTATTGATTGCTCTGCATTTATCCAAAAAGCATATAAGAAAACACATAATATTAAAATTCCAAGAACAACTATACTCCAGTCAAAAAAAGGTAAACGTATTAAAAAGTCTGAGTTAAAATTAGGAGATTTAGTCTTTTTTAAAACAGGAAGGAATTCACGTCATGTAGGCATATATATTGAGAATGGAAAGTTTATGCATGCCTCTACAAAGAAAGGTGTAACCATATCACGACTTGACAATGTATACTTTAGTAAGCACTATTGGAAATCTCAAAGGATTCTTCATTAAGTGAATAAACGTTATAATAGAGTATATAAGAATTAATACAAGGAGTATAAATGATTAGAAAAACTTATTTAGCGTTACCTTTATTTTTATTTTTTATTGGCTGTCAAAACAAACCTAATGTTTATGTAGAGAATACTTTACACAAAAATAATGGTGAGATTAAAGCAGATAAAATAGATCACGTACAAGTAGAAAAAGAAGCTACTATAGAGTATGAACCAATTATAACTCCAGAAGAATATAAGAAATTATTAAAAGAAGATGATACTGTATCAAAGAATGATGCAATAAATATGAATAAGCAATTTATGGACTTTTATAATGAATGGAAGAATGTAAAATACAGATTTGGAGGAAACTCTAAAAAAGGTATTGATTGTTCTGCTTTTACACAAAGAATTTATAAAGAGAAATTCGATATAAAAATTCCAAGAAGCACTAGAACTCAAGTTAAAGTAGGTACAGAAGTAGCTAAATCTGAACTTGAATTAGGAGATTTAATTTTCTTTAAAACTGGAAAGGTTGATAGACACGTTGGTGTATATATGGGTAATGGAGACTTTATGCATGCTTCAATTAAAGGTGTGAAATTCTCAAAAGTAGATAAGCCTTTTTATAAAAAAGCTTACTGGACGTCTAGAAGAATTATAGATTAATTTCTTCTAGACACCACCATATAAATACAACATAATTGGTATGTAAATTACTGATATTAAATTACTTAGTAATACTGTAAAAGATGCCTTTTGTGGTTTTGCATTTAATAAAACTGCAAGTGTTATTGTATTTCCTGCAAGTGGTACAATTGAGAATAAAAATAAAACATCATAAATATCTTCACTTAATAAACCAAAGAAGTTTTTATCTATAAAAATGATTAAGAGTATTACAGCTGGCCAAAAGAAAAATTTAAAGAAATATGCAATTTTTATAAATTTTTTATCCATATCTTCTGCTAAATTAAAGCCTTTCATCCCCATACCAAGCATCATCATTCCAAGTATTCCATATCCCCATTTTATTATTTCAAAATATGGCACTACAAATGAAGGTACATCAACACCAATTATATTTAAAGAAAGTCCAGCAATAAAAGCATAAAGAAGAGGTAATCTTATAATTTTAACTATTGATTGACGTGCAGTGAAAGAGCCTTTTGCTGTTACATAAAAGCCTGTAGTATTTTCATAAAATAAAGAAGCTAAGGTAGCAAAAATAAATATATTAGCATTTTCGGGACTTAATAAAATCATAGCAAGAGGAATACCAAAATAACCTGTATTTCCAGTTCCACATGTAAAAGCAAGAGTATTTATACTAGCATCTTTCCATTCATTTTTATATCTATAAAGGACAAAAAAGGCAATACTTGAACCAAAAATAAATACAAATACAGGTAAAAACAAAAGTTGCATATTAATATTAATTGATAATGTTGCAAAGAATATTACAATTGGTCCTAAAATATATATAAGAATAAAAGCAACATAATCTCTTCTAACTTTTAAATATTTTGTTAGAATATATCCAAGTACAATATTTAAATATAAAGGTGAAATTTTTGATAATAAAATTAGAAATAAATTCATGTAATAGTCACTTTCTGTAAGAGTTAGATAATTGTAACCAATGTAAGTAAAAAAAAGGGTAAATGCAAATTATTTATAATTTAGGAAGCAGAAAGGATACAAATGAGTCTGCATCTACCTTTTTTATATGAAAATTATACATTAGTAATATGATAATTGTATGATTTTTTACAAATTTAAATATCTAGATAAAAAATATAGACAAAGCACACAAATAATGTACATTTTTAAAGCATAAAGAATATTTAATTTGAATATTCTTTTTCCTTCAATTTTATATCTAGCAACAATTGTAAGGTTCAATCCACTAAAAGGAGATGTCGAAACTGTTGTAGACCATGCCATTAAAAATGTTGCAGCTAATAAAGTATGATTTACATTTGTTAAAAGATCACCAATAATTGCTATTGTAATAATTGGATGAATTCCAACAAATGCTAGAATAATAAAAATAGCTAAAAGTATTGAAGCAATAAACCAATCAAACTTTTCAAAAGGTAAAGCAATATCAAGTCCAATTAAAATTGAACCTATAGAAATACCAAACATTCCTGCTACTAAAAAAAGTGACATTTCCATTTTCATATTTGGAAGGTCGTTATTTATATGATTTATAAACTTTTCTTTTGCTCTTTTAAAACCTTTTTTTATTGGTAGAACAATTAATGTTAATAATATTGCAAATGCAGCAACTAAGATAATTACTTTTATATCAGGATAAAAATGATTTGTAATTAAAACTAAAAATGCCAAGCAAATTGGTAAGTACAAACTATTAAAAGATAAAGGATAACCTCTAAACTCGTCTATATCTAAATCTTTATTTCTAATAATCTCATAATAAGAAATAACAAATGTAACTAGCGCTAAAAAGGTTCCATTTACAAGTATTGTTGATGTAGATAAATTTGGTGCATAAGTAATAGCAGCAGCAAAAGCTACAAAAAATGGGGACCAATAAGCATCAGAAGCAAAAGCTCTTGTAAGTAGAATTATTTGTATATTTGTCAAAGGAGCTTTTTTATATAGTTTATCAGCAACTAAAATTAATGAAGATAGGTTTATTACTGAGCCAAATAAGTGAACACTTAAATATGTTTTAAAAAAAGAGTTTTTACCTTTTGGCAATATATTTTGACTTATCTGCTCTTGCTTTGGAATAGCAATAAGTCTTAAAAATCCAACACCTATTAAAAGAGTTAATAAGTATTGATTTACTGTAAATACTTTTACTATATTTACATCAAAATCATTTATATAGGAAATAAGAAAAGCTACAAAACTCAATGCAAAAAGAATTAATAACATCTTCTTTTTCTTAATTGTAGAAAATAAAATCAGAAGTGACCCCCAAGCTAAGGCCCCTGCATATACTAATAATTCTGTATTAAAAAAATATGCAAAAAGCGTAACAATGAAAGATAAGAATATTAATATTCCAGAGGAACCTATAATACTATTCATTAAAACTTATGCCTTTTTTAGGAATATTGATAAATAAATCCCAATTCCTATAAATAAAATACCAACTAAATGATAAAACTCTAATGTTTCACCTAAAAAGATATAAGCTAAAATAGCTCCAAAAATTGGCATTAGATGTGTAAATTGTCCAGCTTTATTTGCTCCAATTTCTACAATTGACATATTCCAAAAATAAAATGAAAGTAGCGAAGGAAAAACAACTATATAAATTAGTGAATATAAAACCTCCTCTTTATGTATAAAATCTAACTCAAAACTATAACCTAAAGAGAAATATACAAAAGCAAGTAGAACTATTCCTATAAATACAGTAATACTCAAAAAATCAAAAGCATTTAACTCTTTTGGTTTATATTTTAAAAGTACCGTATATAAAGCCCAAGTAACACAAGCAACAAGTATCCACAAGTCTCCACTTGTAAACTCTAAAGTAATAAAATTATCTATATCACCTTTTAATATTAAAAATATTACGCCCAAAGTCGAAAGAACAATTCCAACACTTTGCATTTTAGTAATCTTTTTATTTAAAATAATCGCAGATAACACAATAATCATAATAGGTATGCTGGAATTTATTAATAAGGCATTCGTAGCAGTTGTTGTTTGAAGACCTATATATAATAGTGTATTAAAACAAGAAATACCTAAAATAGAAAATGTGATAATTATAAAATACTCTTTTTTTAAAACCTGCATAATATACTTAAATCTATAAATAAAATATGGTAATAAAATCAATGCAACAAAAAACCATCTAAAAAAAGCTAGCTCTACAGGTTCTACTTCTGGTGAAATCAATCTTCCAAAGACAAAATTTCCTGACCAAAATAAAACAGTAAGCGTTAAAAACACATAATATTTCATCTATATAGCTTTAAGAAGATTAGTTCTTTTCCTATTATATGTATACTCTAGTATAGTAGCTATTGTTCGCGTATATGGAGCATCAAGTCCAAGTTTTTCACAATTTTTTATAACAACTCCACAAATCTCATCAAGTTCCAAATCTCTATTATTTTGTGTATCAACCCACATAGATGGTTTTACGGATTGAAATGTTTTCATTAATTCAAACATTTTATCTGCATCATCTTGTGATAAATTTACTCCAACTGCATTTGATGCACTTGCTGCTTCACTCATAAGTCCATATATAAGCTTTGCTGTTTTTTCATTTGCTAATAAAGGACCTGATTCTTCTTCAATAAGTGCACAAATGGCATTTACACCATTGTTTATAATCAGTTTATTCCAAAGTTCTAACTTTATATCTTCACATATAAAAGTAGTTGTTTGTGTTTTATCTAAAATAGTTTTTAATTTTTCTAAGAAATTCTTATTCTCTTTTGTGTGTTTTATTGCACCTATTAGAGTTTGAACCTCACCTGAACAGTGAACATGTCCTAATGATACAGTATGAGATACGATTAGTCTTGTAAGTCCACCTATTACATATTCACTTGGATAATACTCACACATTACATCTTCATTTTCAACACCATTTTGTAATGAAATATAATATGGTATTTTACTAGAGTCCTTAATCCATGTAGATAAAGACTTTGAAATAGTCTTTGTACTCATAGCTTTTGTAGCAATTATAACAGCATCAAAATCTTCTGGGTTTAATTTTGTAAGTTCTTCTATACTTAAAGTATTTATTTTATCTTCTATAATATAATTTGGATGAGTCATTTTTAACTTATTTTCTTTTAAATAGGCTAAGTTTTCACCTCTTGCTATAAATGTAATATTACATCCAACTTCATGTAAAATCATTCCATAGTAAGCTCCAATTCCACCAGCACCAATTACTACAATATTCATATTTAAATCCTAATTCTATTTATATCAATTTTTATATTTTAATTATAATTATTAAATTTGTATTATATACAAATTAAGTATAATTCCAATAAAAGGATTGCTTTGATAAGACTTGGTTCAAATTCTCAAACTAGAGCTTTATTACTAAATAATGCCAAAATAGAGTTTATTCAAAATGGTGGAGATTTTGATGAAGATTCTATAAAAACTATAAACCCTAAATCATTTTGTTATGAAGCTACAAAAGGAAAATTTAATGAGCTTTATAAAAAATACGGTATTGAAGATATGCCTTTATTAGTAGCAGATAGCGTAGTAACAACAAAAGGTTTACTTTTAAGAAAAGCCAAAGATGAAGATGATGCTAGATATATGCTTGAACTTCAAAGTGGAAGAGAAACTTCTGTTATTACTTGTATGATTTATAAATCAAAAGATAAAGAAATTATTGATATATCAATTACTACGTATGAATTTGAGAAATTTGATGAAAAAAACATGAATGAATATATAAATTCAGGTGAATGCTTTGGAAAAGCAGGAGCTATTATGGTTGAAGGGTTTTGTAAACCTTATATCAAAAAGGTTAAAGGATATGAAAGTACAGCTATGGGACTTTGTATAGAGAAATTGAAAGCTTTCATGGATTAAAATAATTATTTTTATTATCTTAATGAGAAAACTGTTTACTTTTTTAGTATATACTACAATCTAAATAACAAATTATGGACTACTAATGAAAATATCAAATATTTTATTCTCTATTACAATTCTTGTACTATTAAGTGCTTGTTCAAGTAAAACAGCCCAAAAAGTTGTACCTACTACAATTAATACTGAAAATAAACTTGAAGAAATTATAACACCTCAAAAGAGAATAAAAGAAGATACTTTTGATGAATTTGCTGGCTTAACTTATAAAGAAGTTATATTTTTAGAAATACTAAAAGATGACACTTACTCATCATTATGTGGAAGTAAAAATGAATACTTTAATATTCTAAACCTAGCAAATACAATGGAAAAATCTAAGAAATTAGAAGATCTTTTTTATACTTATACTAAGAATTTAAGTAATTCATGTATTGACCAAAGTTCATTTAAAAAAGAACTGAAAAAAAATAAATACAAAAAAGTTAATCAACATTATGAAGTTTATAATTTAAATATAAATAAAAATGAACTATTAAAGAAATATCGTTCTGATACTTCAATCAAAGATATATTAAACACATATACACCAAAGCATCCTCAATTCTTTCCACTTATAAAAAAGCTTCAGAACACTTCACTTTCACAAAAAAAACGAGATAAATTAAAGTTAAATATTGAAAGACTTAAACTTCTTAAATATTCTAATAGTGAAGATTTTATTCAATTAAATGTACCAACTCATGATTTTACTTTTTATAAACAAGGAAAGGAAACAAAAAGATTTGGAACAGTTGTTGGTGCAACAGATACACAAACTCCAATACTTTCAAGTAAATTAGCTTATTTTATAGTAAATCCTACTTGGAATATTCCTGATTCTATTGCAAAAAGTAGTATTATCCCAAAAGCATTAAAAGATAAAAACTATTTAAAAAAGAAAAATATAGTTATCAGAAAAAACTATAAACTTAGCTCAAAAGAAATAAAATGGAAAGAGGTAAATTGGAAAAAGTATTTAAAGAAAAATGTCAGATATATTCCATATAAATTTATTCAACTTCCATCAAGAACAAATGGAATGGGTAGAATGAAATTTATTTTTCCAAATGATTATGCTGTTTATATGCATGATACTATTGGGACTTGGAGATTTAAGTCAAGTAGAGAAAAGATAAGATTTGTAAGTCATGGATGTATTAGATTAGAACATCCAATTAGTCTAATGAAATACTTATCTGAAAATTATACAAAATATTCATATACAAAAGTAAGAAACATTTTTGATAGTCAAAGAACAAATACTATTAGACTAAACAAAAAATTACCTATTCATTTAACATATCAAACCGTAGAAGTTAAAAATGACAAGTTATCATTTCACAATGATATTTATGGATATGACAAAATTCAAAAGTTAAACTTCTAAATTTTATGAATAATCAAAAATCTGTATCTTTAGTTTTAGGAAGTGGGGGCGCACGAGGTTATGCACATATTGGGGTTATTAAAGAGCTTATAAAGAATGGTTATAAAATAAAATCCATTTCAGGTTCTTCTATTGGTGCTTTAATTGGTGGATTATATGCAGCAGGAAAACTTGATGAATATGAAGAATGGATATTAAACTTTGATATTTTCGATGTGTTAAAATTAGTTGATTTTTCATTTAGTACAAATGGCATGATAAAAGCAGATAAAGTTTTTAAAAAAATTGAAGGAATGATTGGTGATATTAAAATTGAAGACCTTCCTATATCTTTTACCGCAACTGCAACTGATATAATAAATAGAAAAGAAGTTTGGCTCCAAAAAGGCTCACTTAAAGATGCAATAAGAGCTTCTATTTCTATTCCAACAGTTTTTACTCCAATAAAAATAAATAAAAGAGAACTTTTTGATGGTGGTATTTTAAATCCACTACCTTTAATACCTACAATTTCTGAGTTTACTGATTTAATAATTGCAGTTGATTTAAATAGTTCTATAAATATAAAAAAAGAACATCAATATTTATTTGAAAAACAAGAAAAAAGTATTAAAGAAAATATTACAAATTTTTTCCAAAAGAATATTAAAAAGAAAGAGAGTCTTGGTTATTTTGAGATTATTAATAAATCAATAGAAACTATGCAAGAAGTAATATCAAGACATCAATTAGCTTCTCATCAGCCTGATATTATGATAAATATTTCAAATAAAGCTTGTGAATTTTATGATTTTCATAAAGCCAAAGAATTAATAGAATATGGCTCTATTATTACAAAAGAAACTTTAAAAAATAAAGATTAAAATAGTGATTTTATAATAGTTACCATTCCAATATGCAAATTATAATTTCCTACAGGAAAATCAAGATGGTCTTCATCTACTAAATTTACTTTATAAGAACTAAGATATCTTCCTAAAACTTCTAAATCAATTTTTTTATACTCAACATCTTTATATGAAGTTCTTAATAACTTATTTTGGGCATTACTTAACTCTAAAGTAAAAGCAAGTGTTCTCAAAGAAATTAAATCAGTCCATTCATAAAATAGTGTAGAATCCAAATTTTGTTTTATTTTACCCTCAGGTGTAAATAAAAGATTTTGCTTTTTTAAAGGCAATAAAACAGATAAAATCGCATCTATGAAAGGTACAATTTTCTCTTTCCAAAAAGGTGCTTCATCACTTTTTTCTAAAGCATTCTCTATATACTTTAGTATCTCTACTTTTGTATTATTTTGTAAAAGTTCGCTTAATTTATCACTCATTTTATTCTTTCTACCAAATCTTCAGCAGCTAAACCTAAACTTTTTTCTATTAGTTTTGTATCTCCATGGTCTATAAACTTATCTTCATACTCAAAAGTAGTAAGTTTTACATTTATATTTGCATCATTTAAAAACTCTAAAATAGCACTTGCTACTCCACCTTGTTTTTGTGAATCAGAGAAGACATACCAATCATCATATCTTGTAGCTAAATCTTTTAAACACTCTTCATCTAAAGGTTTAACAAATCTTAGATCTACAATAGCAATATCTTCATTATGAAGTTCTTGTGTTTGACAAGCACGTCCTACCGCAGCTCCATATCCAATAAATAGTTTATTACTCTTACCCTCTTTTAGAACTTGTGCTTTTCCAAGTTCAAAAGGAACAATAGGATAATCAACTTCAATAAAAGCACCTCTTGGATATCTTATCGCACTAGGTGAATTTAAAGTATATGCAAAGGCCAATCCTTGTTCTAAAGTTCCATTATCACGTGGAGCAAATACAATCATATTTGGTATAAATCTTAAATACGAAATATCAAATGCACCTTGATGTGTTTCTCCATCATTTCCAACAGTCCCTGCTCTATCTATTGCAAAAACTACAGGTAAATCCATAATACAGACATCGTGAATTATCTGGTCAAAACCTCTTTGTAAAAAAGTTGAATAAATTGTAATATATGGTTTAAAACCTTCTTTAGCCATTGCAGCCATTGAAGTAACAGCATGTTGTTCTGCAATTGCAACATCCCAAAATCTTTCAGGAAATTTTTCCATTAATTTATTTATACCTGTACCACTTGGCATTGCAGCAGTAACTCCTACAATATTATCATACTTACATGCAAGATTTGATAATGCATCTGCAAATACTGCCGTTGCAGCTTTTGGCGCAGTTTTTTTTATAAAAGCACCATCACTTACATTAAACGGTCCAACTCCATGCCAATGTTCATGTTGGCCTTCCGCAATTTCATAACCTTTTCCTTTTACAGTTCGAGCATGAACAATTACTGGTTTATTCATATTTTTTGCAAGTTCTAAAGTATCAATTACTTCTTCTAAATTATGTCCATCAATAGGACCAATATAATCAATACCCATCTCTTCAAATAAAATACCAGGAGTAATAAGCTTCATAGCTTCTTCCATTCTTTTAGCAATATATGTAGTACCTTCTGGCATATTATTTTTAATAAATGTATCAATTCTACCTTTAAAACCTTGATAAGTTTTACCAGCAAGAAGTTTTGAAAGATGCTTTGAAATTGCTCCAATTGGCTTTGCAATTGACATTTCATTATCATTTAGAATAATTACTACAGGTAATTTAATATCTCCTAGTTCATTTAAAGCTTCATATACCATTCCTGCAGTCATTGAACCATCACCAATCATAACAACCGGTATTCTATCTTCTTTTTTAAGTTTAATTGATTTAGCAGCTCCAACAGCTAGTGAAATAGAAGTTGAACTATGTCCAGCTACAAAATAATCTGCATCAGACTCATTTGGTTTTGTAAAACCACTAAGACCACCAAACTGTCTAATTGTTTCAAACTCTTCCCATCTTCCTGTTAATAGTTTATGAGGATAACATTGGTGAGAAACGTCGAATATAAAAGGATCACTAAAAGCGTCAAATACTTTGTGCATTCCTACAGTTAATTCAACTGCCCCTAAAGTAGAAGAAAAATGCCCACCTTTTCTTGATACTACATCAATAATTCTATCTCTAATATCTTGGGATACTTTTTCTAATTCTTCGAGTGATTTATCTTTTATATTCATAATTTCTCCCAAAGCTTATTTTAGTTTTTCAAATACACTATCTAGAACTTTAAATACTCTTGTATTCTGACTCATAGAACCAATTGTAATTCTAATTGCATTAACTCCATAACCTGTTAAATCTCTTACAATTACACCAAGTTCTAATAAGTTTTGAGCTACTTCTTTTGAAGAGTATAAATCACCAAATTTTAGTGTTATAAAATTTGTATATGAATCAATATAATCAAAACCTTTCTTTTGTGCATACTCTTCATACCTTTTCATTTCATCAAAATTTTTAGCAATACAAGAAGTAACAAACTCTTCATCTTTAAGTGCTTCAATAGCAGCTGCAAGTGTTAAAGTCGTGATGTTAAAAGGTGCACGAAGTTTATATAAAGTTTTAATAATATCTTCTTGAGCAATTCCATAACCAACTCTCATTCCACCTAAGGCATAAGCTTTAGAGAAAGTTCCTAAATAAATACAATTAGGGAATGTATTAATTAAATCTTTTGGATTAATTTTTTTCTTTTCATCTTTAAAAGAAGCATATTCTTGATAAGCGCCATCAATTACTACTAAAGTATCTTTATCAATAGTTTCTAAAAATTCATAAACATCATCTTTATCTAAACATTCACCTAAAGGATTGTTTGGTAAACAAAGAAAAATAATATCAGCACCATGTTCTTTATACATAGAAGCAAATTGTTCTAAATTATGTTCATCATCTTTTGTTTTTAAAATTTTTGAGCCCGTTTGTTTTCCATAAATTTCATACATTGCAAATGTAGTTTTGCTCATTAAAATTTTAGAATCACTATCACATTTTGCATGTACACAAAACTCTAAAATTTGATCACTTCCTGAGCCAACAATAATATTTGATTCATTTACTTCAAATTTATTTGCTAAAGCTTCTTTTAATTCATACATTGAATCATCTGGATATACAAACATATTTCCAGCGATTTCTTTAACTTTTGAAGTTACTTTAGGAGATGTACCATATGGGTTTTCATTTGAAGCAAGTTTTATAATATCTTTTGGATCAATTCCATACTCTCGAACTACTAATTCAATTGGTTTCCCAGCTTCATAAATTGTAACATTGTCTAATACTTTATTAAAATTCATATTTATTCCTAATTTTTATTACTATTAAATATCGTGTATTTCTTTTACATATGATCCTAAAATTTTTACAGAATCTTTATGTTTTTCTAATATTTCTTTTATACCATCATCATCTTTATGCCCATCAAAATCAATAAAAAATATTGAAGTTCCTTCAGCAATATGTGATTTAATCTTAGTGAAGTTAACTCCAGCATTTTTAAAATCTATTAAAAAATCAACAAGTGCACCTTGTTTATCTGAAAGTTCTACTAAGATTGATGTTTTATCATTTCCACTTTGTCCATTTTCAAAGTCACTGATTATAAAAAATCTTGTTCTATTATTATCTTTATCTTCAATATTTTCAAATAAAATAGGAAGATTGTTTAGTTTTGCACCAACATGAGGACAAATAGCTGCACTTCCTGGTTCATTAATCGCAATTTTTGCAGCTTTAGTAGTAGATTCAATTGGTATTTGTTCAACTTCATCTAATCCAAAGTTTGCTAAAAATTTTCTACATTGTTCAAAAGCAATATCTTTAGAATAAATTCTTTTAATATCTTCAACTTTATCACAAGTTGAGGCTAAAGTATGATGAATATCCAACACTACTTCTGCAATAATTTTTAAATTATATTTATTTAAGCAGTTAATAGTATCTGTAACTATTCCATTTGATGAATTTTCAATTGGAACAACTCCAAATCTAGCTTTTTTTGTATCAACTTCTCTAAAAATTCCTTTTATAGATGCAATTGAAACATAAGAACTCATTGCTCCAAATCTTCCTTCAGCTGCTTGATGAGTAAAGCTTCCTTCAGGTCCTAAATATGCAACATTTTCAGGAAGTTCAAGGTTTCTTGATATTGCAAATATTTCTAAAAATAGTGCTTCAATAGCCGCTCTATTTAATTTTCCTTCATTTAAAGACTCTAATCTATCAATAATTGCTTTTTCTCTCTCAGGTCTATAAATAGCTCCACCACTGTGTGCTTTTAGTACTCCTACTTGATGAACAACTTCCATTCTTTGATTAATTAGTTTTAATAATTGATCATCTATATTATCAAGTTTATTTCTTAATTCTAATAATCCTGTTTCACTCATAAGTACCCTTTCTTCTTTTGACTAAATAATTATTTTAAAAATTCTTCTTCATGTGCAATTAAATCATCAAAGTTTCTCTTCTTCTAATAAGTCTATCTTCACCATTTTCTACTGCAATTTCTGCTACTTTATTTCTTGTATTATAGTTTGATGCCATTGTAAAACAATAAGCTCCAGCAGAATAAATTGCAACTAAATCATTATGTTGTGTTTGAGGTAAATTAATATTCTTTGCAAAGAAATCTCCACTTTCACAAACAGGACCTACAAGATTACAATCACTTAATTCTTCATTGTCATTTAATACTTCAACTTTATGATAAGCATCGTATAAAGCTGGTCTAATTAAGTCATTCATAGCTCCATCAACAATAACAAATCTTTTGTTTCCATTTACTTTTTCATAAAGTACTTTTGATACAAATACTCCAGAGTTTCCAACTAAAAATCTTCCTGGTTCACAAACTATTGTAATATCTAAACCAAATAAACACTCTAAAATAGCTTGTGCATATTCATTTGTATCAATTAGTTTTTCATCATCATAAACAATACCTAAACCACCACCAACATCAAAAAATGAAAGTTCAATTTTAATAGCTTGTAAGTTTCTTACTAAATCAGATACGATTTTTACAGACTCTTTAATAGGTTCAAGTTGAGTAAGTTGAGAACCAATATGACAATGAATTCCAGTTGGTTCTAAGTTTTTAGAGTTTTTACACTGAATATACATTCTTTTTGCAGTATCAATATCAACTCCAAATTTATTTTCATGTAATCCAGTTGAAATATATGGATGTGTTTGAGGATCAATATTAGGATTAACTCTAATAGAAATTCTTGCAATTACATCTAATTTTTTTGCAATTGTTTCAACTCTACTAAGTTCTGCAGCACTTTCAACGTTTATCATTAAAATACCAAGACCTAAAGCTTCTTCAATTTCTGTATCTATTTTCCCAACACCTGAAAAAATGATTTTATAAGGAGCAATTCCAACTTTTAAAGCTCTTTTTACTTCACCAATTGATACACAATCAGCACCAGCACCTAATTCCACTAAATGTTTAATAACTGAAAGGTTCGAGTTTGCTTTTACAGCATATGCTAAAATTGATTTTCTTGCTTTAAAGGCACCTTTTAATTCTTCATATTGAGAAGTAATATGATCAAAATCATATACATAGTATGGAGTTTGATATTTATTCGCTAATTCTTTAAAATCTATATTCATTTTTTATAATTATCCTATTTCTTTATTCATTAAAATTTTAATTTAAAATTCAAAAATACTAAATTAAAACTTCTTCTTTTCTTTTGTTTAAAATAAATATTATAAAGTGTAAGATTTTGTACAAGACCAAGGCGGAGAGAAAATTCAAAGCAGGAGCATACTTAAGTATGTGACTGTTTTGAATTTTTTTAGACAACGCAGGTATTGTACGAAAACTTAAGCTTTATATTTAATTTTCACCATTCCATGCAATCTGCTGTTTCCCATTTTCATCAAATGTAGTTGCTGGCATACCCATAATATTAAATCCACAATCAACATAGTGAATTTCACCAGTTACTGCTGAGCTTAAATCAGAAAGTAAATACATACCTGAGTTCCCAACTTCAGTTGTTGTTACATTCTTTTTAAGTGGTGAGTGAGCTTCATTCCATTTAAGCATAAATCTAAATTCACCAATTCCAGCAGCTGCTAGTGTTTTAATAGGACCTGCAGAAATAGCATTTACTCTAATTCCATCACGTCCAAGGTCTTCTGCAAGATATTTTGTAGTCATTTCTAAAGCTGCTTTTGCAACACCCATTAAATTATAGTTTGGAATATATTTAACTCCACCATAATAAGAAAGTGTTAACACTGAACAATTATCACTCATAATTGGCTTAAGTTCACGTACAACTTCAATTAATGAGTAAACAGAAACATCCATAGCTATATCAAAAGATGCTTTTGGAATATCATAAAATCTTCCAGTTAATCCATCTTTTGGAGCAAAAGCAATTGAATGAACAATAAAATCAATTTGACCCATGTCTTTTTCTAAAGATTCTTTTAAAGCTTTAATTTCATCAGGATTTGATACATCACATGGATATACTTTATCTTCACTTCCAAATTCTGCTGCGATTGGTTCAACTCTTTTCTTTAAAGAATCATTTAAGTAAGTAAATGCAATTTGTGCACCTTGGTCTGCACATGCTTTTGCAATTCCATAAGCTATTGACTTATTATTTGCAACTCCTAGAATTACCCCTTTTTTACCTTTCATAAACATCTATAAATCCTTTGTATTTTCAATAATTTGTTTAAAATCTTCTACTTTCCATGAAGCAGTTCCTATTAATGCACCATCAACACCATCAAGAGCACAAATTTCATGAGCGTTTGCTACTTTTACACTTCCACCATATAATAGTGGCTTTGCTATTTTAGATTTGATTGCTGAATGAACAGAAGTTATATCAGTGTTAGTTGCAGTAACACCAGTACCAATTGCCCAAACAGGTTCATAAGCTAAAATTAGATTTTCGTAATTTGTATCAATTCCAACAAACTGCTCATAAACATATTCTAAAGTTTTTTCTAAACCTTGCTCTTTTACTTCTAAAGGTTCTCCAATACAATAAATTATTTTATATCCAAGTTCACTGTAAAAAGAAAACTTTTTTGCAATTTCTTCTTGTGATTCACCAAGAATATGTCTTCTTTCAGAATGCCCTATTAAAATAGTTTTTATTCCAAATTCATCTAACTGTTCTGTTCCAATTTCACCTGTAAACGAGCCATTAGTAGTTGCATACGCATTTTGTGCTCCTAGAGTAAAATTTGAAACAGTTTTAAAGTAATCAAGAGAAGTAGCTGTTGGGAAAACATATACTTCTTCTTTAATATCATTTGAAAGTAGAAAATTATTTACATTTTCTATAAAATCATTTGTAGATTTTCTTGTATGATTTGTTTTAAAATTTGAAGCAATAATTGCCATTACTATTCCTCAATTAAAAGTGCTTTAACACCTGGTAAAATTTTTCCTTCAATTAATTCTAAAGAAGCTCCACCACCAGTAGAAATAAAAGTCATTTCATCTTCATCACCAGTTACTCTAACTAAGTCAGCAGTATCACCACCACCTACAACAGTTGTAGCAAAAGAAGATGCAACTGCATGAGATACTTTTGTACTACCTTTTGCAAATTTATCCATTTCATAAACACCCATTGGGCCATTCCATAAAATAGTATTAGCATCTCTTAAAGCTAAAGAGAATAATTGAGCAGTTGCAGGTCCAATATCAAGTCCCATCCAATTTTTTGGTATTTCTTGAACTGTTACGTGTTTTGCTATTGCTTCAGCATCAAAAGCTTCAGCTGCAACTACATCTACAGGTAAATAAAGTTTAACACCTCTATTTTTTGCTTCTTCCATAATTCTTTTAGCTTCAGGAATTAAATCTTCTTCAACTAATGAATTTCCAACTTCATGTCCTAGAGCTTTTAAGAAAGTAAAGGCCATTCCTCCACCAATAATTATCTTATCAACTTTTGGTACAAGATTATATAAGGCTTCCAGTTTTCCAGATACTTTTGAACCACCAACAATAGAAACAAAAGGACGTTTAGGTTCATGAACTATATGATGGAAAAATTTAATCTCTTTTGCAAGTAAGAATCCTGCTGCTTTATGTTCAATATCAAAATGTTTTGCAATACCTTCTACAGATGCATGAGCTCTATGTGAAACCCCAAAAGCATCGTTAATAAATACTTCTGCCATTGAAGCTAATTTTGCAGCAAATTCAGGGTTATTTTCTTTTTCACCATCGTTATATCTAAGATTTTCTAATAATAATATTTCACCAGATTTAAGATTTTTAGCTCTATCAAGAGTCTCTTGTCTTACAATATGATCTGCCATTTTAATATCTTGTTTTAAAAGTGTATGCAATCTTTTTGCAACAGGCTTTAATGAAAACTCAGGGTCAAATTTTTCTTTTGGTCTACCAAAATGCGATGCTAAAATAATTGAACAATCATTATCAATACAATATCTAATTGTATTTAATGCAGATCTAATTCTTCTGTCATCAGTGATGTTATTATATTCATCCATTGGTACGTTAAAGTCACATCTAATAAATACTCTTTTCCCAGCGATATCAATATTCTTAAGTTCTTGTAATTTCATTTGTATTTGCCTTTATTAAAATTAGTTTGTTGCTACGTGTACACCCATGTCAACAAGTCTAGTTGAATAACCCCACTCATTGTCATACCATGAAAGTATTTTTACCATATTATTTTCAATAACTTGAATAGTATCTAAAGGAACAACTGTAGATAAAGTCTCACCATTGAAATCTGAACTAACTCTACATTCAACATCAACACCTAAAATACCTTTTAAATATCCATTTGAAGCTTCTGTAAATGCAGCTTGAATTTCTTCTAAAGTAGTGTCTTTTTTTAATGTAACAGTTAAATCAACCATTGAAACATTTGGAGTTGGAACTCTAATTGCTTGACCATTTAATTTTCCATTTAAGTGTGGCATAACTTTTCCAATGGCTTTTGCAGCACCTGTTGATGCAGGAATTAAGTTAGTTGCACCCGCTCTTCCTTTTCTTGGGTCTTTTTTATCTTTAGCATCTAAAATTGGCTGAGATGAAGTGTATGAATGAATTGTAGTCATTAAACCTTTCTCAATTCCATAAGTATCATCAAGTACTTTAGCAACTGGTGCTAAACCATTTGTTGTACAAGAAGCATTTGAAACAATAGCTTGACCTGCATATGTTTTCTCATTTGCTCCCATTACAAAAGTTGGAGTATCATCTTTAGCAGGTGCAGACATTACAACTTTTTTAACACCACTATCAACGTATGCTTGGCATGCTTCTTGAGTTAAAAAGGCACCAGTACATTCAAGAACTACATCAGCACCATATGATGCAAAATCTAATTTTGCAGGATCACGTTCCGCTAATAACTTTGCTTTATCATTTCCAATAGTAATAAACCCATCTTCAACTTTAATATCTTGATTGTTTCCATGAACTGTATCATATCTTAAGTTGTATTGAATCATTTCTTCACTACCACTAGCATTTACTGCTACTAATTCAACATCATTTCTTGAAGCAACTATCTTTGCTACACATCTTCCAATTCTTCCTAATCCATTAATCGCAACTTTAATAGCCATATTTTCCCCTTGTGTAAATCTTAAGTGTAGATATTTTATCGAAAAATTGCTATAATATTATTTAAGTATATAACAAAGGTATGAATTAAGTGCAACTTGCAGTATTTGGTGGTAGTTTTGACCCCGTACATATAGCTCATGAAGCAATTGTAAATGAGGCAATAAAAAAGCTAGATATTGATAAAATAGTTGTAGTTCCTACATATTTAAATCCTTTTAAAAATAGCTTTCAGTTAGAACCTAGAATCAGAGAAAAACTTTTAAAAAAAGTTTTTTCTAATAATCCTAAAGTTGATATTAGTGATTATGAGATAAAACAAAACAGAGCAGTTTACTCCATTGAAACTATCAAATATTTAAAAAACTTATATAAAGCGTCGAAAATTTATTTAATTATTGGTGCAGATAATATGAAAGATTTAAATAAATGGGACTCAATTGATGAATTAAAATCCTTAGTTCATTTTGTTGTTGCTTCAAGAGATGGTTTTGTTAGTAATGATTTTATTAAGTTTAAGAACTTGAAAATTGATATTAACATTAGTTCTACAATGTTAAGAGATAAAATTGATTTAGATTTTATACCAATACAAATAAAAGAAGATATAATAAATCTTCAAAGAAAAGAAAAAGGTTAATTCTTGAATAGATTAGAAACTATTAAAACGCTTTTAAATG
>NYWO01000086.1 GCA_002685075.1 Arcobacter sp. | reverse complement strand
TTTTTCTGTGCCATCTCTCTTCCTTAATAGGTTTTATTTTATCATAGACTTTATTTCTCTATGTCCTATTTAGTTTAACCACATCATAAAACAAAAAAGAGACTACATAGAAAGTAAAATCATAACATATGAAGCAAATAAAAAATCATTTGATAAAATTTTGTCAATCTATGAAAAACTAAAAAAATATTATGTAGGAGCTAGTCATGAAAATAATTAGCTTTACACATGATGCAGATACTAACGTATCTATATTTACAGTATTAACAACATTAGATAATATTTATGATATTAAACAAATAGAAGTTAAAGATTTGAATTTTAGTAAGTTCCATTTTCAAAATAGTCAAGCACTACAAGAAATTGAAATTGAGTTTATAGAGATTAAAAAAATTAAAGATAATATCTTTAAAGCAAAAGATATAAAAGTTTTTCCAATTAGTGACCCTAATTAAATAAAGTTTATATAATAAGATTATGGATAGGTTAAAAGCACTTATCCCAATCATGTGATTCTTCTATGAATCCTTTTTAATTTTAGGCTAGAGATTAGATATATAAACATCCTTTTAAATTATGTACTCTAGCCTTTTTTATTATCAATATAATCTATTTTTTTCCATTTCAAATTGTTCTTTTGATAAATATCCTTTTTCAAACATATCCACCAATTTTTCTAATTTTTCAAATGTATTATCTTGAGTATTATTATCTATATTAACTGTAACTTCTTCTTTAATATCACCCCTTAAAAAATCCCAATACTTATTAAAAGATTTTTCTTTTGTTTCATATTCTAATTGTAAATAATGTGCTTTTATATCATTTTGTTTATGTTCTAAACAGTAATCAGCAATTGTACTATCAATCCCTAATTCTTCTACCATTACTGACATAAGCATACGTCTACAATCATGAGAAGATATTTGATGATTTTCAACTAGTTTAACTTCTGCTAGGTTGACTAATCTTTTAAAAACTCTATCCGCACTTCCACCGCTAGGACTTTCAAATAGCAATCCCCCTTCATGATTTTTAACGTAATCAAAAACTTCTCTAGGCAAAGGATATTCATAAGCTTCTGTTTTTGTAATTTCTTTAGGAGCTTTTATTTTCATTTTTTCTAAATTACAATGTTCTTTTCTTAGTTGTAATATTTCACCATAACGGTGTGCTGTCATAACTACCATATAAAGATAAGCTTTGTGACTTTCAACATTTCTAGGTCTAGCAAGTTCTTTATCATAATATTTAATTGATTCATACAAACTTTTTATAATATCAGCTTGTTTGTCTTCTGCTCTTGTTTTTATCTCTGCTTTAGTTGCATATCTCTTTTTTTTAAAAGCTTTAAATGTCATAAAGTTTTTATGAATAATATCTTTTTCATAAGCTTCATTAAAAATAGGTCTTAAAATATCTATTGCTGTATTTCGTGAACTATCATTATTAAATTGATTTAGAAAATATTTAATATCATCATAAGTAATCTTTTCTACTTTTTTTCTACCAATTCTTTTTTCATTTTTAATGTATCTGTTAAAAAAATGTCTTCTATTTTTTACCGTATAATAAGCCCATTCACCTTCATCTTCTTTAGTATTCAATAAGTTTTCATATAATTCAGAAAAAGTATCTAATGATTTTGAAAAAGGGTCTTTGTTTGCAGTTAATAGAGCTTTTACTTGTATTAATTTATCAACGGCATCACTTCTCTTTTCACAACCATATAATTTAGTAAAGTTTTTAACGGGATATGTAACACAATCGTGAGTGAATCTAACCATAATATTGATAGACCCATCTTTCATTTTTTTTTCGTAGATTGACTTAGGAATTTTAGCCATATTATAACCTTGTTTGTACAATTAAAAAATAAACTTGTATAAATTTATTTCTAAAATTCTATTCTAAACAACTTTTTATACAACTTAAACTTCTTTATTTATCTACAAATAAGGTGATTTAGTTTTATTTAATTTCACTTGCATCAGTAAAATGAAGTTCTAATCCTTTACTTGTAGCAACGAATCCATTTACATTTATAGTGCCATCATGTACCATTTTATGGTGTTCTTTACATAGTGGAATAAGATTATATTTATGATTTACATTCATATTTCCAATGAAACCATCTTTGTTGGCTCTAGCTTGTTCTTTTATATGGTGAACATCATCACAAGCCTTACCACAAATTACACATGAAGAAGCGTATACATTTTTATTGTATTTTGAAGTTTTCTTCATACTCAATCTTTCAATTGAATCATAATCATCAGTTAATTTTTTTCTTATATCATTTGCTAAAGTTAAAAATTCTTTATCCATATGTAATGATTTTGCATACTCTAAACCATACATTGAAGAACCACTACCGTATGCTAACTTTCTATCAAAGATAAGCTTGTCTTCATCGTCTTTATACATAACAGATAAGTGAAGTGCTATTATATTTTTTAACGCTTCAACTTCTTTTATTTCAGGAAGTTGATGAAGGTGTGTTGCGAATACAAAAATAGCTTCAAGTTTTGAAAGCTTTAAAATAGAACTTGCAACTATTGATAATCCACTCATAGTTTCAGTACTATGAGATATTTCATCTCCTAAGATTAGAGACTTTTTACTTGCACGATTGAAGATATTTTTAAGTTCTAACATTTTAACTGCAAAAGAAGATAATCCTTTGGCAATATTATCAGCTCCACTAATTCTAGTATAAACTGCATCAAAGATTGAGAATCTCATAGATTTTGCAGGTACATAAAATCCAGCCTGTGCTAAAATAACGGCAATTCCAATAGCTTTCATTAAAGATGATTTTCCAGATGAGTTAATTCCATATAATAAAACACCATGCATTTTATTATTTTTTATATTTATGGGATTTGAGTTTTTAATAATCACATTATTCTTATACTCTTTTGATGCAAGACTTAACTCACCTAAGATAATATCATTTGGTACATAAATCCCCTGCTCTTCATTTGCTTCAATAATTGGATGTCTTAAATCAATACATTCTATAAAGTTTTCATTTTCATTTGTTTTTACAAGTTTTGGGCAAACATAGTTGTATTTTTTAGCTGTTTTAATATTTGAAACAGTTAAATCAACTTCTGCAATAAACTGTACTAAATCTTCTAAAAGTGGTGCAAACTTTTTTTCAAACTCTAATATCTTTTCTTTAAATACTAATTTATTAAGTTCAACTATTTTTCTTAAATTATGTACATATTTATCTGATATTTCATCTGTTAATTTACAAAATATTTTAACAGAATTTGTTTGTATTTTTATATTAAAATCTTTAAATAAATATAACTCATCATCTATAATTATGTGAGAATTTAAAAGTTCTTCTTTTATAAGATTAAATCTATTTTTAGTAAGTGTTAAAAAGAAACCTTCTTTATCTAATCTATTAATACCAATAAAATTTGAATCACTAGATTTTAAAAAAGTTAAAATATGAGCTCTTAACATTTCAAGTTTTGAATATAACTCTATATTTTGAGTATTTAACTCATCAATTTGTGTATTGATTCCATCATTTACCATATTTGTTTCAACATCTTTTAACATATATTTTCCAGATATAGATAAATCAAAAGTTGAATCAATTGAAGAAATAAAAAGTTCTAAATCAGCACTTGAACAAGGAGGAGAAATAAACTTATAGTTTTCCATAAATGTTACAACTTCTTTAATACTAAGAAGTGAATCATATAGATAATTTAACTCAAAAGGATGAAGACGTGTTAATTTTATTCTTCTTGTTAGCCTTTCAATATCATAAATATTTGCTAATTCATTTTCAATTGGAGCATGATAATCAAATAACTCTTTTGATAATGCAAATCTTCTTAATAACTCTTTTGAATCTTTTATTGGATGAGTTAGTCTTTCTTTTAAAAGTCTTTTTCCCATTGCTGTTGATGTATTATTTATAAGTTTAATTAGTGATGGATTATGTGAAGTTTCAATAATATTAAGTTGTTCAATAGCATTATTACCTAAATAAATATATTTACTAATATCTAGTTTAGAAGGAAGTGATAATTTTTGTATAATATTTGAATCATGACCTATTACAAAATCTATTAATACTGAAAGGGATTCAGTACTTAAAGGTACTCGTTCCATATCTAAATGCTCAATTGCTGTTAATAAAGACTCTATTGAAAAGACATTTTTAAACAATTCATTTTGATAAGAGATTTTCGGTCTAAATGAACCTATATGAAAGGTTTTTAGTTTTAACTCTAAATAATCAATAACTTCTTTTTGATTTATATTTTTATCAGCAAATGTAACTATTACTTCATTTGTTTTATGCATATTCATATAATTAAATACTTCATCTAGGGCAAAAAACTTATCTTCACTTGTTCCATGAACTTCATTATAATAACACTTTCCTGTAGTTACATCAATAGCAGAATACCCTATTAAATATATTCCTCTTATTTGATCAACTAAAATTGAAGTAATATTATTTTCATCTTGATTTAATACAAAATCAAAATTTGTTCCAGGACTTACTACAGTATCTAGGTATCTAGAAACATTTGGTGGAACACCTTTTTGTTTTATAAGTACAACTGTATATTTTTGCTCAGCTATTATTCTAGCTAAATGCTTTTCTAAGGATATTGCAGGAACCCCAGCCATTATTGGGTTTTCTTGTGAGTTTTCTAATATTGTTTTATTTTTTCTTGTTAATTGAATATTTAAAAGTTCTGCAATTTCTTTTGCTTTTCCTATTTGTTCTTCATCATTATTAACTTCATAAACTTCAAAAAATGTTCCTATTTCCATTAAAACTACAGTATTTTTACCATACTTTTTCTCAAACATTTTTTGTAATTTAAAATAGGTAATTGTTAAAAGTGTCTTTTTATTTGCTAATATTTCTGCTACTTCTTCTCTCACTTATTCTTTCTCACTCCAGTCCAATCTCTTATTAAACTTCTTTGCTCTTTAGTTAAATCAGCCTCTTTATGTAACCAAATATATGTTGGCAATGGCATAATTGCATAAGCAGTTCTATATATACCTTTTAATTTTTTCTCTTTTTCTTCATTTGTATAAGTTTCCCAAATAGAAAAGTTTAACCACTTTCTTCCATTTTCTACATGATTTTTTATAGTCCATGAAAAGGGTGCAACTTGAGAATACCAAGGCCATTTAACTTCATTTGAATGACAATCATAACATGACTGTTTAAACATTGTCATAATCTCTAAAGGGGCTTTGATTTCTAAATCTTTTTCAACTGCAATATTTGTTCGATCAACCCTAATAAATTGCATTAAAATAAATATAATTAAAAAAATTAAAAGTGTTCTTTTCATATTCTACTTTGTCATTAAATTGTATGGTCTTTTTAATTCTTCAATAAACATAGGAACAGAAATATTTCTTCCTCGTCTAAAAAACTCTTTTTTATCAAAAAAAACTAACATAGTTGGTATTGAAAATACCGTAAAATGACTTGTTATTTCTTTATGCAAGTCTGTTTGAACTTCTAAGGTTTCAAATAAAGGTAAGTTTTTACTTATTTCTTCTTGTATCTTTGGTTTTAGCACCTTACAAACAGAACAATTCTCACCTGAAAAATATATTAATACAGGTTTACCTGTATTAATACTATTTTGGATTTCTTCAAGACTTTTTATTTGTTTCATAATTTTCTTCTACTTCTTCATCAAGGCATGTAATGGGTTCATCTTTTTTTAGATTAACTTGATAAGCTTGTTCTTTAAAAATATCTTCTTTTGATAAAGAGATACCTTTCATATGAGTTAAAGGGAAAGCAAAAGCAACACCTTTTCCTGTAGTTGTAATATGAAGTGAATGAATAATTGATTTTACAACTTCATTAACTAAATATTTTGGAAGTAAAAATAGTAATAAAGTATCATTAGCTTCAAAAGATGTTCTATAGAAATTAGCCATTTCATCTAAACCTATTCCATCAGCACGTAATACTGTAACACCAGAAGCTCCAGCTTTATGGGCAGCTTGAATTGCATCAAGTTTTTTATCAACGGGAACAATTATAACAACAGCTGAGAACTCTAAAGATAAAGAGTGTCTAGTAGAAGATCCATCAATATTAACTGTTGCTAAATCCATATTTTCAGCATCAACTAAATTGTCATGTAACAGATCTTCTTTTTCAATTTGTGTATCTGATTTAACTTGAAGTTTTTCAATTAAAATACCATAAACCATTACTGTTATCATTGGGAATAAAGAAGCAAAAGCAATAAGCCCAAATCCATCAATTAAAGGACTACGTCCTGGAATATTAGTAGCTAATCCAATTCCAAGAGCAGCTACAAGAGGAACTGTTACTGTTGAAGTTGTAACTCCTCCTGAATCATAAGCAATAGGAATAATATACTTTGGAGCAATAAATGTTAAAATAATCACAACTAAATATCCAACAATTATATAGTAGTGAATATGCCCACCATCTACAATTCTAAATGCTCCTAAAGCAATACCAATTGCAACACCACAAGCTACAAATAATCTTAAAGCAAAATCATTAATCTTACCATCTGAAATCTCTTTTGCTTTTTTTGCAATTGCCATAAGAGCAGGTTCTGCCATAGTTGTAGAAAAACCAATTGCAAAAGCAAAAGCATAAATAACAAAAACAGAATCTCTTTTAGTTAATTGATATGCCATTGTCTCACCAAGTGAGAAAAGACCCATTTCAAGTCCAAGAATAAATGCATATAATCCAATAATTACAAGTGCAAAACCTAAAAATACTGTTTTTAAGTTTTGTATAGGTTTTTTTAATACTCCATATTGAAAGAAAAGAATAATTGCTAAAATAGGAATAACGTCTTTAATCACAGATAATATTCCATATGATATAGACTCTAAAGTAATATCTGTAGGAGAAGAAATTGCAGCTTTAATTACAACATCAGCTACATTTTGAGCATCAACAAGATTATATACAGCAATTCCATAAACTTGCACAAAAATCATTGGAGTTAAAGAAGCAAAGGCAATTAAACCAAAGCCATCAATAACTGGGTTTCTACCTTTGATATTTGAGGCTAATCCAATTCCAAGAGCAGCTACAAGAGGAACAGTTACAGTTGAAGTGGTAACGCCTCCTAAATCATAAGATAATCCAATAATCTCAGGAGGTGCAAAAAAAGTAACTGTAACAACTAGGATATAACCAGCAATGATATAATAGTGAATAGGATGACCTTTTATAATCCTAAATACACCTAGTAAAATAGCAAACCCAACAGACCCTGCAACTACAAATCTTAAAACCGTAGCATCAATTCTTCCACTAGAAATTGAAGCAGCTTTATCAGCAATTACTGCAAGAGCAGGTTCTGCTATTGTGGTACCAAAACCAATTAAAAAACCAAAGATTAAAATCCATGTGGTCCAACCTGATTTTGCAAAATCACGGGCTAAGCCCTCACCAACAGGGAAGACTCCAATTTCTAAACCTTGTAAAAAAATTGCTAAACCAACTCCAACAATACCTAAACCAATAGCAGTATTTACCCAACCATCTGGTACAGCTTGAATAATTGCTAATTGAAAGAATAGAATTACAACTATGATTGGAATTAAATCCCTAAAAGATTCTTTTAAAAGTTTTAAAAAGAAGTTAAACTGCATCATGTATTATTACATCTCCTGTTGTGCTAAATAATTATTTTATTTAGATAAGTAGATATATTATACACTTTTTTTGATAAATACTTGATTTATGTCAAGCTTGATTACTTAAGTAAAGCAGTCAAAGACTGCTTTATTTATTTATACTTGATGTGAAGTTTGTTTTGAAAGTCTTTCTTTTTGAGAAAGGTAAGAATTTAAAGCACTTAAGTATGCTTTTGCAGTTGCTAACATAGTATCAATACTTAAACCATGTCCAACAAATGCAGGAGATTCATCATCAAAAGAAACTCTTGTTGTAACTTTTGCTAAGGCATCTTTACCTTCAGTAACTGAAGTAACTTTATAATCTTTAAGCTCTCCATTATATCCTGTTAATCTATCAATTGTTTTAAAAATCGCATCCATAGTACCATCACCAATAGCGGCATCTCTCATAATTTGATCTTGGAATTTAATAGCAACTGCTGCAGTTGGAACCGCCGAAGAACAATCAGAAATTTGTAATGCTTCTAATTCATATGTTTTATCTTGATTTAATGCTTCATCAGTGATTAACATTCTAATATCATCATCACTTACATCTTTTTTCTTATCAGCTAAAACTTTAAATCTTTCAAATGCAGCATTTAATTCTTCATCACTTACTTTATCAAAACCTAAGTGTTCAATTTTATCTCTAAATGCAGCACGACCAGAATGCTTACCTAAGATTAAAGTAGACTCTTTAAATACACCTACATCTTCTGGTCTCATAATTTCATATGTTTCATTATTTTTTAACATACCATCTTGATGAATTCCACTTTCATGAGCAAATGCATTTTTACCTACAATTGCTTTATTTTGTTGCGGTTCAACACCTGTAATTGTTGAAACTAATCTTGATGTTGGATAAATTTCAGGAGTGTTAATATTTGTATATAACTCTCCAAAAGCATCTTTTCTTGTTTTAATAGCCATTACAGCCTCTTCTAAAGCAGAATTACCAGCTCTTTCTCCTAAACCATTCATAGTAACTTCTATTTGTCTAGCACCGTTCATAACAGCTGCTAAAGTATTTGCAGTTGATAATCCTAAATCATTATGATTATGAACTGAAATAATAGCTCTGTCACCTGCAAAATCAGATAATTCTTTAACCATTGCACCTAATTCATGAGGTAATCTATATCCAACTGTATCAGGTAAGTTAATAGTTGTAGCACCTGCACTTATAACTGCATCCATTACTTCTTTCATAAATGGAATTTCAGAACGTCCTGCATCTTCTAAAGAAAACTCTACATCATCTACAAATGTTCTTGCATATTCAACTGCATGAACTGCTCTTTTAATTACTTCAGCTTCATTCATTTTTAACTTATACTTCATATGAATTGGTGAAGTAGCAATAAATGTATGAATTCTGTGTAGTGGAGCTTTTGATACAGCTAATCCTGATTGTTTGATATCATTATCAATTGCTCTAGATAAAGAACAAATTGAAGAGTTTTTAACTTGCTCTGCAATTCTTGAAATTGCATCAAAATCACCTGGAGATGCAGCTGCAAATCCAGCTTCAATAACATCTACACCTAACTTTTCTAACTGTAATGCTATTTTAATTTTTTCTTCTGTATTCATTGAACAGCCTGGACTTTGTTCACCATCTCTTAATGTAGTATCAAATACTATAATCCTATTTTTATCCATTGTAATTTACCCTTTAATATATATAATTATTATATCTTTTTTTTTATAAAAAAAGAAAAACTGTGTAATGTAATTTGTGATTGTTTAAGTGTCTAATTTTTTAAGATTAGAGAGTTTTTGTAAGAAGCAATGAAGAGTTAACACTTTTGATGAAATGGTTATTGTAAAAATTAAATATTTTCATAGAACTCTCCTAAGTTTTAAATCTGTCTAAGTATAATTAATTTACTTACTTTTGTCAAGACTTTGTAGAAAATTCTGAAAGAACAACTTGATTTCTTCCTTTTATTTTTGCTTGATACAAAGCAATATCAGAGTATTTGTATAAAGTTTCCTCATCTACAATTTCAGATGCTTTTTGAACAATAAGACCCGCTGAGATAGTTATGACATCACTATTTTTACTATTTTTATGCTCTATATTTAAATTTTTAATTGCATTTATAACATCTTGAACATAAAACAAAGACTCTTGAACCTCTAGGTTTGAAAAAAGCAAACAAAATTCTTCACCACCAATTCTAAAAGCATAGTCACTTGATCTTAAGGTATATTGTTTTAGAACCTTACCTATTTCAACTAATACTTCATCCCCTTTTGGATGACCATATGTATCATTATATTTTTTAAAATGATCAATATCTATACTAACTAAAGATATTTTTGAATCATCTCTTTTTAGTCTTCTAATCTCTTGATTTAAAATAGTATTAAAATACCTTCTATTATAAAGTTTAGTTAAATCATCTTCTATTATAAGTTGTTCTAACTTCTTTTTGTCAGTTATATCATTTCTAATTGCAGTATAATTTACTATTTCATCATCTCTAAAAACAGGTGTTATTGTAAGATTAGCACAATAAAGTGTTCCATCTTTTTTTCTATTTTTAATTTCTGTATTAAATACTTTTCCTGAACTTATTACTTCCCACATATTTTTGTAAAGTGAATCAGGGGTATCTTCATGCCTTAGTATCCTATGACTTTCTCCAATTAACTCTTCTTTATTATATTTTGTAAATTCACAAAAGGATGAACTAACATCTATTATTATTCCATCTTTATCTGTAATTGAAATAAGCACATTTTCATCCACTATTTTTAATAAATTATCTTTTTTAAAAAGTTTATCATGTAAATGTCTATCTATAACACAATCTTGTACATCTGAAATAAGTGTAATTAAATTAATTGGTTTAATTACAAATTTTGATATTTTAAGTTCTATTGCTTTTAAGAAGTAGTCTATATCTGAGTATGCTGTAGTGATAATAATAGGAACTGAAGTATTACCAATTTTTTCAACCATTTCAAGCCCATCCATTTTGGGCATTTGAATATCAGAGATTAGAATATCTGGTTTTATTTCTTTAAAAAGTTCTAAACCTTCTATTCCATTATTTGCAACATAAAAAGCTTTAACATATTTTTTAAAGAAAAAAGAGACTTCTTCACTAATCATTTTTTCATCTTCAACATACAAAATAGTTATATTACTTAATAATGTCTTATTTATTTTCTTCAAATCTACTTCTTTTTTATTATTAAATTCTAGTTATTTAAATAAAGTATACAATAAAAAGCTTTATTATAATAAATATTTATTATATATTCTACTTTTATTTAACCAAAGGCACGAAGATAGTAAACCATACACCATTTTTAGTATTATCAATATATAATAATTTTTGACATATATAAACCAATACCTGTACATTCATATAATTGCTACAACTTTTGCATCAGAGAAAAATGACACTAAAGTAGATTTTAGAAAGCCATATCTAGATTCATTTATTCCATAAACTAAAGAGATAATATTATTTAATAATTTAAGATAGAAAAAGAGGCAAATAAGATTTGCTCCTTTTAATTATAAAGTTTAGTCTTTTTTAGTCTCGTTTTCTGTAGTATTTACTATTTCTTCAGTATCTGTAGATAAATCATCCGTCTCGTCTTGAGTCTTAGATTCAGTTTTAGTTTCAACTTCATCATCTTTAGAAAGTGCTTCACTATGAAGATCCTCATCTTCAAAAACTATTCCACCATTTTCTTTTATGATTTCACGAACTCTTTCACCAGAAATTACTTCAATATCTAATAACTCAGCAGTCATTTGTTCAATTGCTTCATCATTATCTCTTAAAGATTGAAGTACAGCTTCATATCTTTCATTTAAAATAGTTTTAATATGTTCATCTAAATTTTTTGCCATTTCATCAGAAAAGTCTTTTTGTGTTTGTCCACCTAGGAATTGGTTTTGTCTTTTTTCTAAAACCATTAATCCAGCAACATCGCTCATTCCATAAATAGTAGCCATTGACTTAATAATATCAGTAGCCCTTTCTAAATCATTTCCGGCACCTGTAGATATTTCACCAATAAATACTTCTTCTGCTGCTCTTCCACCTAATAGAGTATCAACTTCAGCCATTAGTTCATGTTTTTGCATTAAGTATTTATTCTCTTCTGGAGTATTAAGAGTATAACCTAAAGCTGCCATTCCTCTAGGAACAATAGAAACTTTATTTACTTTCTTAGCACCTTTAGTAATTTCAGCAATCACTGCATGCCCAGATTCGTGATAAGCTACAATTTTTCTCTCTTTTGGAGATATTCTTCTTGATTTTTTTTCTAATCCAGCAATTTGTCTTTCAACTGATTCTTTAAAGTCTTCATATGTAACTTCTTCTTTATTAGCACGACCTGCAAGTAATGCAGCTTCGTTAATAATATTTGCTAAGTCTGCACCTGCAAGTCCTGCTGTCATTCGAGCTACTTCTTCTAAATCAACATCTTTTCCAACTGCAACATTTTTAATATGAACATTTAAGATTTCTTTTCTACCTTCAAAATCAGGTTTATCAACTAGAACTTGTCTATCAAATCTACCTGGTCTTAATAATGCAGGATCAAGAACTTCAGGTCTATTTGTTGCTGCTAATACAATAACAGGAGCCTCTTCTGTAGCAAATCCATCCATTTCAGCAAGCAATTGATTAAGAGTTTGTTCTCTTTCATCATTACCTCCCATTGGACCACCAGATGCTCTAGATTTACCAATAGCATCAATTTCATCAATAAAGATAATTGCAGGTGCAACTTTTTTAGCTTGTTCAAATAAATCTCTAACTCTTGAAGCACCAACACCTACAAACATTTCAATAAATGCAGAACCAGAAACACTTAAAAACTCAACATCTGCTTCACCAGCTACTGCTTTTGCAAGTAGTGTTTTACCAGTTCCTGGAGGTCCTACTAAAAGAACACCTTTTGGAATTTGAGCACCAAGCTTTACATATCTATCTGGGTTTCTTAAAAATTCAACTACTTCTTGAACTTCTTCTTTAGCTTCTTTATTTCCAGCCATATCTTCAAATTTTACGTTTGGTTTTTCAGAATTAATCATCTTTTTAGATGATCCAATTCCAAGAAGGCCACCGCCTCCTCCACCCATAGATTTTGACATTTTTCTTGAAATAAACATCCAAATACCTAAGAAAATAAATATAGGTAAAACCCAGCCAAATAAAATATCAGCTAGAATATTCTCTTCATTTATTCCACCGTAATTAATTCCATTTTTTTCTAAACTTGTAACTAATGTTTCATCCGGTACAACTCTTCTTGCAGTATAAGTAATAACTTGTCCAGTATTAGATTTAGATACTGCTCTAATTTGAGTATTACCAATTCCTACATATTCAATTTGTCCAGAACTAATTAAATTCTTTAGTTCAGAGTATGGAATTGTTTTATTTGTAGATTGCGTATTAAATGGTGTCACACCATTATTTGAACCACTTCCCATTTGATTTTCAGGGAATAATGCTTTAAAAGCAAAAATTGTTACTATTGAAAAAATCACAAAGACTAATAATGGATTATTATTAAAAAAGTTGTTATTATTTCCACCATTATTGTCATTATTCTGTTTATCGTTCATAAACTAAAACTCCTTATTATTTTTAAATACAACTGTTACCCATTCATTTTTATGAATAAGTTCTAATTGTTCTAAGTCTTTAAATTTGTTTAACACTCTATCAATGTGTTTATCTAAAATACCTGAAATTATTAATATACCGTTATCATTTAAACAGTTTTTTAAATCTTTTGCAATCATAGCTAAAACATCAGCAACTATATTTGCAATTACTACATCATATTTCTTTACCGCTTTATTAGCAGAACCAATCCATGAAGTATCAAACTTTACTGAATTTAGCTCAAAATTACCAGTTGTATCTTTAATACAAACATCATCTGTATCACAAATATCAACAATACAGTTTTTCTTTGCAGCTGCAATTGCTAAAATTCCACTTCCCGTTCCAACATCTAAAACAGTTGATTTTTCATCAACATATTTATCAATAGCTTCAACACAAGACGAAGTTGTTTCATGATGCCCTGAACCAAAAGATAATGCAGGATCAATTATAATATCAATTTTATTTTCTTTTTTCTCTTCCCAGGAAGGACGAATATAAAAGTTCCCAATTTGAACAGATTTAACTGATTCTTGATATTGTTTTATCCAATCAATATTCTCTTTTTTTGTATGTGTAGTTATACACTTGATATCTAAAGCTTTTGCAAACTCTAAAATACCCTCTTCAACATTAGATAAATCATCTTCACTTCTAGCAATTAAAGTACCATTAATTTCTTCAATGGCATTATTGTTAGTTAATGACGTAAGTAAATCTAAAAAAAGTTCGTAATTGTTATTTGGATTAATGATTAATTCAAAATAGTATTCAGACAAATATTTCCTTTTTATTTAACTATATAAAATTAAATTATTTTATAAAAAGTGAGATATTTTATCTAAATTACATTATAAATAATATTAAGAAGGCTAAAAGAAAGATTCAATCATATCTCTCATAACTTTTTGATCAGATATTTTATTAATTAAATCCCTAAATTCATTTGCTCCAGTATAACCTTTTGAGTATGAATGTAGTAGTTTTCGAAACATAACAGTACCATGTTCACCATGGAAGTTAAGTGTTGCATCAAAATGTTCTAAAATAATCTCTTTTTTTAAGTCTTGAGATATATCTTTATCTTCAATATTTTGTTTTAACTGATGAAAAATCCATGGTTTACCAATTGCTCCACGACCAATCATTACACCATCAGCTTTAGTATATTCCAAAACTTCTCTTGCTTTATCATAATCTTTTATATCACCATTTGCAATAATAGGAATATTTACAGCTTCTTTCATTGCCTTAATTGCATCATAATCAACAGGTGCTTTATATTTACCAGCTCTTGTTCTTCCATGAACTGAAACAAAATCAACACCACAAGCTTCAACAGCTTTAGCAATTTCAACTGGAATTTTATCATTTACACCAATTCTTACTTTTGCACTTGTATATTGTTTTGTTGAATATTTCTTAACAGTAGAAAGAATACTTTCAAGCTTTTTTAAATCACCTAATAAATTAGAACCAGAACCATGTGAAAATACTTTAGGAGCAGGACATCCACAGTTTAAATCAATTCCATCAATTCCATCAATATCATTTAACATTAAAACAGCATCTCGAACTAACTCTGGACTATTTCCTGCAATTTGAACAATATAGGGATCTTCACTTGGAGATTTTTCTATCATTTTAAATGTTTTTTCTGATTTATAAACTAAAGCATTTGAAGAAATCATTTC
>NYWO01000085.1 GCA_002685075.1 Arcobacter sp. | reverse complement strand
TTTATGAATCAGAAACTGGTAAATTTATTAAATATATTAATAACTTAACTACTCCTACATTTACTTATTCTGTTGAACACAGACAACATATTCCTGGTGCATAATTAGGAATTTCAATACTCATCTCTTAGGAGATGGGTATTTATTTTAATCTTATGTTTAAATTACTACTTCTACTTATTCTTTTAATCTCAAATTTATAGAATTGTTACATTCTATAAATTTAAATAAAAAGCTTTTAAATATTATAAATAATATAATCCAATTCCAATAATAAGAGATAAAACAATAGTAACTACTACTGTTAAAATATTATACATTTTGTCACTTATATTCATTTTTGTTTCTAAAAACTCTACTATTTTCATAGCAGGATAAATCATAAAAACTAACATCGCTGATGAAAAAACTAATGTAATTATAATTTCCATATCAAACTCCTAGTATTTAGCTAATTCAAATTGTTCCCATAAAGCTTGTGCTTTTGGATTGCCAGTATCTTTTGCTTTTTTTATATACATTGCAGCTTTTTTCATATCTTTTTTTACACCTTGTGAAGAGATATACATAAAACCTAAGTTTATCTGTGCATCACTACTTCCAAGTGCAGCTGCTTTTTCATACCAATATATAGCTTCTTTATTATTTTGTTTTACAATTGTTCCAACTGTATACATAAAGCCTAAATTATAAGCAGCTTCTTTACTATCTAATAGTGCAGCTTCAGTAAACAGTGCAACAGCTTTTCTATTATCTTTTTTAACACCATATCCACTTATATAGTTTTTTGCTAACTGTGTCATGGCTAAAGGGTTTTTAGAATCACTTGAAATTTTAAGCCATTTTATTGATTCATCCATATTTTTTTTTACACCATCTGCATTATTGTACATAATTGAAAGATTATGAGCAGCTTGTGAATTTCCATTTTTTGCACTTTCTAAAAAGTACTCATGAGCTTTTTTGAACTCATTATTTTTATACGATTGCAAACCTAAATCATAGTTATTTGCAAATAGTAAAGAGGCACAAGATAGTGCTAACAATACTTTTTTCATTAGTATATCCTTTAATCTAAATATATATGTAATTTTATCTAATTATATACATATAATATTGATAGCCGTCAAGTGTTAGATTTCTCATTTATGTTAACATTTAACATAAAAAACAAGGAGTACGGAATGAGTATATTAAAAAAGACACCTCTACTACTAATATTTCTTTGTTCATTTAGTTTTGCTCAAAATATAAGTGGAGAAAAAGTATTTAGAACATATTGTTGGGGGTGTCATCACCAAACTTCTGTAGCCTTTGGGCCATCATTTCAAGAAATAGCAGATGCTAGAACTAAAGGAGAGATTCAAGGTTATATAATAGCTCCTAAATCTCTATATGAACAGTTCGGACATAAAAGATCTGTAATGCCAAGTTTTGAAGGCAAACTTTCACAAGATGAGATAAATGCAATAAGTGAATTTATCTATACTTACAAATCAAAAAAGGATAAATAGAATGTTTAGACTTTCAAACCTAATTAAAACAACACTTGAAGGTACAAAATCAAGAACACTTAATGGTTCTATAATGATATGGAATTTTACAAATCGTTGTAACCTATTTTGTCATCACTGCTATAGCAAAGCTGATGCAAATGAAAAAGATACACTAACTTTTGAAGAGATTGAAGAAACAATCAAAAGACTTAAAAAAGGTGGAGTTAACTTTGTGATTTTTTCAGGTGGAGAACCACTTTTAAGAAAAGATATTTTTGATATTGCTCAAAGTATGAAAGATAATGGAATTATGACTTATCTTTCAACAAACGGCTTATATGTAGCTCCTAAAAATGTTGATAAAATTATTGAAACATTTAATTATATTGGTATTTCAATTGATGGAATTGAAGAAGTTCATGACCAATTTCGGGGACAAAAAGGTGCTTATAAAAAATCAATTGATGCAATTAAACTAATTCAAGAACATGGTGGAAATGCTGGTATTAGATTTACAATCACAAAAGAAACGCAAGATAGTTTTTATAAGATGTTTGAATTATGTGAAGAATTAAATGTAGATAAATTATATATTTCTCATTTAGTTTACTCAGGTCGTGGTGAAGATAACCTTGAAATTGATATTACTAAAGAAGAGCGAAGAGAATATGTCGATTTTATAATCAATAAAGCCTTTGAATATTATGAAAATGACAGTAAAATTGATCTTGTAACTGGAAATATGGAAATGGATTCTATTATGCTATTAAATAGATTTAAAAAACAATATCCAGACAAAGTAGAATTATTAGAAAGTAAACTAAAATCTTGGGGTGGAAACTCTGCTGGAAATAGACTTGGAAATATGGATTGGGCTGGAAATGTTAAACCAGATCCATTTTTTCCATTTACTGTTGGAAACTACTTACAAACTCCTTTTGATGAGATTTGGACTTCAAAGAAAAATGATATTTTAAATCAATTAAGACAAAGTCCAAGAAATATCAAAGGAAAATGTAGTGATTGTGAATACCTTGATATTTGTAACGGTGGTTCAAGAGCAAGAGCTTATGCAATTACAGGGGATTTATGGCAAGAAGATCCATCTTGTTATTTAACAGATGAAGAAATAAGGAATTAATATGAAACTTTTTAAAATAATACTTGTAGCAGTTATTGCGCTAAGTTCAGTTTATGCAAAAGAGAAATTCTTTGTAGTTGAAAGAGAAAGCTCATCATTAGCAACTATTTATAATGGTTTAAAAAGAACTAATATAGAAGGTATGCATAATATGAATCATGGTGTTGTTAAGTTTGAAGGAAAAGATGGTTATGTAATTTCAAGAGATGGTTATGTTATCAAATTTGACCCGCAGAGTGAAAAAATATTAGCAGAATACAAAACATCAAAATCAGCAATTGGTTTTGTAATTGGTAAAAATTATGTAGCAGTTGCAAACTATGATGATAAAAGTGTTGATATTTTAGATAGAGATTTAAATCCTATTAAAAAAATTAAAACTAATTCTAAAAATGTTGGTATCAAAATATATAAAGACTATTTAATTTTCTCTCAAATGGATAATGACACAATTTCTGTTTATAAAGACATGAGTGAAGGAAAAAGTAAGGCAGATTTTAAAGTTTTTAAAGAGTTTAAAGATGTTGGAGAGTTACCTTTTGATGCAATGATAAAAGATAACAACTATATTGCAGGATTTTTCACCTCAGCACACTATGGTGTCGTTGATTTAGATACAATGACTTTCAAAAAAATCAAGATTTATCTAAATGATGAAAGAAAGATGGTACTTAAAGTTCCTCACTTTGGATTTTGGAGTATAGGTGGAGATAAAGTATTTGTTCCAGCTGTTGGAGATAATAAAGTTTTAGTTTATGATAAAGATTTTAACTTTATTAAAAATATTGAGACTCAAGGTTTACCTGTATTTACAAGTTTAAGCCCTGATAAAAAACACTTAGCAGTTACTTATTCAGGAAAAGACTTTCCTACAATACAGATAATTGATACTAAAACATTAGAAATTATTCATACATTTAATTTTGATGGAAAAGTTTTACATATAAGATGGTCAAACAAATCACCACAATTATATGTATCAGTAAATGACACAAATAAAATAGCAGTTATACACACAAAAGAGTGGTTTTTAAATAGAGAAATATTTAATGTTAAAAAACCTTCGGGAATATTTATATATGAGGATGGAAAATAAAATGGGTAAAGTTTACTTAACAGGCGCAGGTCCTGGAGATATTGAATTAATGACAGTGAAAGCTGCAAGAATTGTTACTGAAGCTGACATAATTATATATGACAGATTAGCAAACCCAAAGATTTTAGAAACTGCAAAAAAGGAATGTGAATTAATCTATGTAGGTAAACAAGATGGAAAGCATTCTGTTCCACAAGATGAAATAAATGAAATCATTTATCAAGCAGCATTAAAACATGAAAAAGTTGTAAGACTTAAAGGTGGAGATCCTTTTGTATTTGGTAGGGGTGGAGAAGAAGCGATTTACTTATTTGATAGAGAAATCAAATTTGAAATAATTCCAGGTATTACTTCATCTATATCAGTTCCTGCATATGCTGGAATTCCAGTAACACATAGAGGTGTTACTACATCATTTAGAGTTGTAACTGGTCATGAATCACCAAATAAAAGAATATCTCAAATAGAGTGGGAAAGCTTCTTAAATGATGAAACATTAATCTTTTTAATGGGATTCCATAATATTGGATTAATTACAAGAAAACTTATGAAACATGGTAAAAGTAAAGATTATCCATGTGCAGTAATTTCAAAAGGTTCAACACCAGATCAAGAAGTTGTAGTTTCAACTTTAGAAAATATTGTTGAAGATTCTAAAAATATGCCAACACCAGCTATTATAGTTGTAGGAGAAGTTGTTAAATTAAGAGAAAAGATTAAATGGACTTATTAAGTCCTTTAATCTTTTTAATGCATTATTCTTTTTTATATTAAGTAAAGAAAAGTTGTAGTTTTTCTTTATCTACTGTTTTTTCTTTACTATCAATTAAACCATCATTTTTAAATACTCTTAGCATTCTAGAAAGTGTCTCTGGAGAAATATTTAATATCTCTGCAACCATAATATTTTTTGTATTAAAAAAATCTTCTGTATGGTCACATAAATACTTTGCAATTCTCTCTTTTGAATCAAGAACAACATGCAAGGATACTAATTTTTCTAAATTTCTAATCTTTTTTATAAGTGATGTTTGTATCATAAATGATAGTTTTGGATCATCGTAAATAATTTCTTTTAGTTTAGCAAAGTCTATTCTTAAAACTTCAGATTCAATAAAACATTGTGCAGTAGCAGGATAAGGTATTTCTTCAAAATTAGCAACCTCAGCTATTAATTCGTTAGAATGAAAATATTTCATAATAATTTCTTTATCATTTGAAGCTGTTTTATAAAGCTTTACTATACCTTTTGTAAGTATATATAAATACTTAGATTCATCACCTTCATAAAAAATAATATTGTCTTTTGATAGTTTAAGTAGTGTAGAAAATTCTTCTATTTGAGTTAGTGTTTCATCGCATAACTCTTGAAATAAAAAAACATCTTTTAACTGTACTTTCATTTACTCTCCTAAATTTTAGAATTGTTTCATAAAAGTATAGTTAAATTTTTAGTTTTAATTCTTGACTTGCATTAAGTTAATATATTTTATTTAAATTCAAAATAGTTTTTAACCCAAGAAAGCTCAGCTTCATTTTGCAGTATTATTTTTACTTTATCTTTCTTATTTTCATCAAGTATATATAAATTCATACCATCAAGTCTTAAAGCTTCTTTTCCCCATTGTTTTTCTAATTGTTCTAATCTTAAAAAAACTTCTTTTGCTGGTGGCTTTTCTTTTATTCCTGTAATTTTACTTTTAATAGTTAATCCACCTGCTCTTTTTTCTAAAGTATAAGGCATATGTTGTTGTAAAATTGGATAAACTCTTTCATCCTTTTTACTAGGCATTCCTTCTTTTAAAGCCATTAAAGCTAAAAACATAAATACAGCAAAAAATGCCACTATTAATAATTTACTTATTTTCATTTTTCTTCCTTGAAATTGTTTCTACCATCTACTATTTATATCCTTTTGGATTTATAAGAGAAATTATAGTCAAATTTACGAGCCAAATACTTAATATATGTCAAGCTAAAAAGTTGTTTTAAATCAAGGCACAAAGAAAAAATAGTTGATATACTTTCTCAAAATTGATTATAGGAATAAATATGAAAGATGAAATACTATATAGAGTACAAAAGAACTTTCCTCTTGTTATTAAGCCTTTTGAGCAAATTGCAAAAGAGCTAAATACAACAGAAGATGAAGTAATAAAAATCTTGCAAGAAGAGAAAGCAAATAATATAATTAGACAAACATCTGCAATTTTTGATACAAAAAAACTAGGTTATACTTCATCTTTAGTTGCTTTTGAAATACACCAAGATAAAATTGATGATGCAGTAATCATTTTAAACTCACACCCTGGTATTTCACATAACTATGAAAGAAATCATAAATATAATATTTGGTTCACTATAGCAATTTCTCCAGAATCAAAATCTAATTTAGAAGATACAGTAGAGTTACTATCAAAACTTACAAAAGCTAGTGATTATATTTTATTACCTACTTTAAAACTTTTTAAAATATCAGTTAAACTAGACACAACAAACAAACAAGATAAAAAAGAAAAAGTTGAAAAAAAGAAATTTAAAAATATTGAATTAACTCCATATCATTACAATATTATTAAAGAAGCTCAAAATGATATAGCAATAGTTTCAGAGCCATTTAAAGAAATTATTGAAAAACTTAATATTACTTATGATGAGTTTTTTCAAGCCTTACAAGATTTTCAAGACTCTGGAGTTATGAGAAGATTTGCATGTATTTTAAATCATAGAAAAGCTGGTTTTGGAGCAAATGCAATGGTAGCTTGGGATATAGAAGAAGGTGAAGAAGGTGAAAAAATTGGAGAAATAGCAGCTTCATTTTCAGCTGTTTCACACTGTTATTTAAGACCTAAATACCCTACTTGGAACTATAATCTATTTACTATGATTCATGGAAAAACAAAAGAAGATACACAAGCTGTAATTGAAAGTATTCAAAAAGAAATACCATATAAATCAAATATGCCACTTTATTCATCAAGAGAATTTAAAAAGATTAGAATTAAATACTTTAGTGATGAATTTACACAGTGGGAAGAAAAATATATTAAATAAGGAATAAAGATGGAACTATTTTTTAAATTAGAAGCAGGTTATTTAGGAATTGGATTATTTGCACTACTAATCACATTATTTGTAACAAGTAGACCTTTTATGAGTAAAGGTTCAGTAAAAAAAGGTCTGATTTTTATGGGTCCGGCTATTGCAATGTTTATAGGAATGCACTATTTTGTTACAAGTGATAGAATAAATACAGTAGAAACTACTTTTGAAGAAGGTGGAAAAGTAGTCTGTGAAAGTAGAATGATTAGAAAAGTTGCACAAAGTGTTACAATTGAAAAATCAAATGAATGGACACTACAGAACCATATGTTCAGCTCTCCTAACTACTCTAGAAAGTTCTTCTCTGCTAGATGTATAAAATATATCCCAGTAGTTTTATAATTCCTCATAAATAATTAAAATAGTTATAATTAATTTAATTAAATTAAATTAATTATAACAATATCTGTAATTAAATAGAATAAAATAAGACATTTTAAGTAATTTATTTAGTATTGTTTAAAAATTATACAAGATTTGCTATGCAATTGCTACTTTTTAATTTTATACTACTTGTGTTCGTTTATTTATAGTCTCCTATAAATAAGAAGATTAAAATCAATTAAATAACATAAGGATAGAAAATGAAATTATTAAAAACTGCCTCATTATCAGTTGCTGCTTTAGCTTTAGCTACAAGTGTTTCATCTGCAGATACGTTAGATACGATTAAGAGTAAAGGTACATTAAGTTGTGGTGTTTCAACTGGTATTGCTGGATTCTCAGCTACAGATTCAAGTGGAGCATGGAAAGGTTTAGATGTTGATATGTGTAAAGCTGTTGCATCTGCTGTATTTGGTGATGCTTCAAAAGTTAAATATGTTCCTTTAACTGCAAAAGAAAGATTTACAGCACTTCAAAGTGGTGAAATTGATATGTTATCAAGATCTACAACTTGGACAAATACAAGAGATACTTCTTTAGGTCTTAACTTTGCTGGTGTTAATTACTATGATGGGCAAGGTTTCTTAGTTTCTAAAAGTATCGGTGTTAAATCTGCTTTAGAATTAGATGGAGCAACTGTTTGTATTCAAGCAGGAACTACAACTGAGTTAAACTTAACTGATTACTTCAAAGCTAACAAAATGACATATAAACCAATTACTTATGATACATCTGGACAAACAATTGAAGGATTTAAATCTGGTCGTTGTGATGTTGTAACTTCTGATGCTTCTCAATTATATGGT
>NYWO01000084.1 GCA_002685075.1 Arcobacter sp. | reverse complement strand
GCTGGTACTAACTACGGTCAAGGATCTTCTAGAGACTGGGCTGCAAAAGGTGTTAGACTTGCAGGTGTTGAAGTTCTTATTGCTGAGTCAATTGAAAGAATTCACAGAACTAACTTAGTTGGAATGGGTGTATTACCATTACAATTTAAAGATGGTGAAACTAGACATACTTACTCTATTGATGGAAGTGAAACTTTTGATATTGAAGGTGAGATTACTCCTAGAACTGATTTAACAGTTGTAATGACAAGAGCAAATGGTGAAGTTGTTAAATTCCCTGTTACTTGTAGATTAGATACTTCTGCTGAAGTTGATGTTTACAAAAATGGTGGTATCTTACAAAAATTCGCTAAAGATGTTATTGCATCTTCAAAAAAATAATTAGAAATACTAACAAACACTTTTAGGGCATTGCCCTAAAAGTATTTAAAAGAAATTTTTAAATTTCTTCTAAATACTTTTAAATACTTAAAAAATAAACTCAAGGAAAATAAAATGTCATACCAACCACAATTTAAAGTAAAAGCAACATATATGAGAGGTGGAACTTCTAAAGGAACATTCTTTAATATTGCAGATTTACCTAAAGAAGCACAAGAAGATTCAAGAAAAAGAGACAAACTTCTTCAAAGAATTGTAGGAAGCCCTGATGTTTATAAAAAACAAATGGATGGAATGGGAGGAGCTTCTTCTTCTACTTCTAAAGCAATCTTAGTTGGAAAATCTGATGTTCCTAACCATGATGTAGATTACTATTTTTGTCAAGTAGCTATTGATAAAGATTTTGTAGATATGAGTGGAAACTGTGGGAACTTAAGTTCAGCTGTTGGACCATTTGCAATTCATGAAGAATTAGTAGATAATGTTCCAGAAAACGGAGTTTGTTGCGTAAGAATTTGGCAAGCAAATATCAAAAAAACTATTCTTTGCTATGTTACTATGGAAAATGGTATGGTAAAAGAAATGGGAGATTATGAGATTGATGGTGTTGCATTTCCTGCTGAAGAAATCCAACTAGAATTCGTTGAACCTGTTGACCCATCTGAAGAATTATTCCCTACAGGAAACTTGGTAGATGATTTAGAGGTTGAGGGTGTTGGTACATTCAAAGCTACTATGATAACAGCTGGAATTCCTACTGTATTTATAAATGCAGATGCAATTGGATATAAAGGAACTGAACTTCAAGGTGATATTAACTCTGATACTGAAGCACTTGCTAGATTTGAAAAAATTAGAATTGCTGGAGCACTTAAAATGGGTGTAATGAAAGATGCAAGTGACGCCTTAACTCAACAACATACTCCAAAAATTGCATTTGTAAGTCCCGCTCAAGACTTTACTACTTCATCTGGAAAAGAAGTAAAAGCATCAGATATGGATTTACACGTAAGAGCGTTATCTATGCAACAATTACATCATGCAATGATGGGAACAGCTTCTGTTGCTATTGGAGTTGCTGCTTGTATTCCTGGAACACTTGTAAACTTAGCTGCAGGTGGAGGTGAAAAAGACACTGTTACTTTTGGACATCCAAGTGGTGCTATTAAAGTAGGAGCTGCATTATCACAAAAAGATGGTAAATATGTAGTTGAAAAAGCTTCAATGTCGAGATCTGCTAGAATTATTATGGATGGAAATGTTCATGTTCCAGCTGGGACTATGGACGTATAAAGACTTTCTTACTCCTAATATAAGGTTTAGAATCTAATCTAGACCTTATATTCTTTTAAACAAAACTAAATTTAACATACGCTATCCTTTTTAACTATTTTACTTAGAGAGGATATAATCATTAATGAACAATTCATTTGAATTTAATCCTTACGAAGCTCTAAAGTCTATAATCCAAATAACCTCAGTTCATACTGGAAATGACTTTATAAAAGTTACGGCAGAAGAGATTAAAAAGTTATTTAAAGCAGATTTAGTTTATATTTGTAAATCACTAAATTTTAATCCCACAACATTTGTTGAAATATTGTATGCCACTGAAACTGGACTTCCTAAACAAGCTGAATTAGTTGGTAACCCATGTCAATTAGTATATAAAAATTCTATTGTAAAAATAAATAAAGAAGTACGAGATACTTTTAAAAGTATTAGAGAGACTAATTTTCAAAGTTATTATGGAGTACCTATTACAAATGATAAAAACGAATGTATTGGACATATTGCAATTTATTCCAATAAAGCAAGAGAATTACCAACAGAACTAGATGATATTGCAGTAATTTATGCGCGTAAAATTGAAGTAGAAACTAAACGATTAGCTCTTGAAGTAGAAAATGTAAGAATTAGAAAAGAGCTCGAAACTCTTGCAATATCAGATAATTTAACTAATCTATATAATAGAAGACATTTTCAAAAAATGTCAAATGATATATTTGCACAAGTTAAAAGAGATATAGTTATAGCAACTTTATCATATTTAGATTTAGATGACTTTAAACTAATAAATGACTCTCATGGGCATGATGGTGGAGATATTGTATTAAAAGATTTTTCAAAAATATTAATAAAAGAATCAAGAGAAGGGATGGATTATTTGTTTAGAGTAGGAGGAGAAGAATTTTGTATAATTAGTTTAAATACATCATTAGACTATTCAGTCAAACACTTAGAAAGAATTATGACTTCTACTTCTAACTTCTTTAGTAAGACTAAATTTAATAAAATCACATTAAGCATTGGAATTGTTGAGTTTAATAAAAAATTTGATAACTATAATCAAATAATAACACTTGCAGATAAAAAAATGTATAAAGCAAAAAAATTAGGAAAAAATAATATTGTTATGTAAAGTTATCTAAAATTCATCCTCACTATTTAAAACCTTAACAATATTACTTTTTTTCTGATAACCTTGAAATTCATATCTAATATTTAATTCATTATCTTCTTTACTTACTAAAAAAGATGTTGGATAAAAATCTACAGGAAAAGGATATTTACTAACTAATTCATTGTAAATATCACTACCCTCTTCAACTTTTACAATTTCAAAGTTGTCTCTTTTTTTTCTAATTTCTTTTAATGTTTTCATTTGTTTTATACACCAAGGACAAGAAGGAATACTAAACATTATAAAGATATCTTTATTAACAGACATATCATTAATACTTTTTATTTCTCTTGGTTCGCTTGCCATTAAAAAACTTATTAAAAAACTTAAAATAAATAGTTTTCTCATTTAACTCTTCTTTTTATTTCACCAATGATGAAATTTCTTTAAATACTGGACTTTTAGAATGAACAGTTAATTCAAATAAAAGTGATTCATACGTTGTAGGAATCACACCTGCTTGAATTAATCGCTCAATTGCCATATTGGTATCTCTTTGTTTTCTTGAAGTTACACAATCAGTTACAAGTACTGGTTGTAAACCAGCTTCAAGTAAATCAATACAAGTTTGTAAAACACAAACATGAGTTTCAATTCCTGCGACAATTACAATTTTTTTATTTGCAGCTTTTATTGCATCCATTGTAGTTTCATTTTTACAACAAGAAAAAGTTGTTTTCTCAAAATGAGGATCAGCATCAACTAATTCCCGTAATGAAGGAATTGTTTCCCCTATACCTTTTTTATATTGTTCATTTACAATAAAAGGAACATTATGAACTTTTAAACCTTTTACTAGTGTTACTAGATTTTTTTCAATTTCATCTTTATTAGTCATATGAGGGTATAACCTCTCTTGAACATCAACTAAACAAAATACTGCATCTTCTACATTAATTCTCATTTGTACTCCTTTAAATATATTCTATATAATACTATTTATATATCAAAATATCTTGGAAAATATTGACAATTTAAATTTATTTAAAAGCTACTTTTTCAGCACGATTTAGTAAATCTCTTGCACCTTGGTCTATAAATGTCTGAGCTAATATTTGTCCCACATTTTCATAATTATTAATATCAGCTGTAATATCTTCTGAAATTGATTCACTACCATCTGGCATTCCAACAATTGCTTGAACTCTTACTGATTTATTATCTATTATTGTAGCTTTCACTCCAATTGGAACTTGACATCCACCTTCTAGTGTATGAACAAAACTTCGCTCAATTGTAGATTCAATATTTGCATTTTTATCATTTAAAATAGATATTAATTCAATAATTTTAGGATCAGTTGTAGTTTCAATTCCTAATGTTGCTTGACCCATTGAAGGAATCATTTCATCAGTTGAAATTGGAATAAAGAATTTAACTTCATTTTCAATTCCTAGTTTTTGAACACCAGTTGATGCTAAAATAATTGCATCATATTCTCCAGCATTAAGCTTCGCAATTCTAGTGTTAATATTACCCCTTAAATCTTTCAATTCTATATCAGGACGTAATAATTTTAATGCCATTCTTCTTCTTAAACTAGTAGTTCCAACAACTGCACCAGTTGGTAGCTCATTAATAGATGAATATTTATTACTTAATAGTGCATCTCTTGGATCATATCTTTTAGTAACCGCTGTTAATTGTAAACCATCTTCAAATTCAGTTGGAACATCTTTTAGTGAGTGTACTGCTAAATGAGCATTTCCTTCTAACATAGCGATTTCAAGTTCTTTTGTAAATAAGCCTTTTCCACCTATTTTAGCTAATGGTACATCAAGGATCTTATCACCTTTTGTCATAAACTCTTGTAGTACTATTTCCATATTTGGATAATGCTTTTGAAGTTCACTTTTTACAAATTCTGACTGCCATAAAGCTAGTTGACTTCTTCTAGTTGCAATTACTAATTTTTCCATATTTTACTTACCTTATTACTTATTTTTACCTAGTTTTCCATATTCAGTACGCATTGTATCTTTTTCTCCATTAACAAATATAGTTGGAGTTCCTTGAACCATTACGTTTTCACCCATTTTTATATCATTTTCAATTGAATCTAAAATCTCTATTGTTGAAATATCATCTTCTGTATATGATGTATTAAATACTTTATTAAACCCTGCAATTATCTTTTTATTGTCAATCTCTTTTGAAGCAAAATATTCATCCCAATCGGTTTGATAAACTTTTAATTCAATATCTTTAATACCTTTTTCTTTTCCTAATTCCATTAGTTTAGATAATGCATCAGCAGCTGGATGTAATCTTAATAATGGGAAATGATAATAATATAAAGCAATTGAGTCTTTATTTTTATTTACATGATTAATTACTTCAGGAACATAATCCATACAAAATGGACATAAAGGATCAGAGAAAATTACAATTTTATCTTTAGCGTTGTGATTACCTGCAATTAATTTTGCTTTATTATAATATTTAGTAGTTAAAGAAGGTGTAACTAAATCTTTTAAAGATCTACCATTTTCTGAATCAATTAAGTCTAAAGAAATATATCTTCCATCTGAAAACACTATATCTTTTGCATTAACAGTTTTATTTTGTACTGTAGCTTTAACATCGATTATATAACCATACCAACCTTTTACAGGTAATTCTTTTTTAGTATTTATACTTACATTTTCTAATTTCACATTTGGATTTTGTGAAATTCTTTCTTTTTCAAATTTTAGTACATTATTATCACTTACACTTGCAAATAAGCTAGTTGTTAATAAAACAGCAAGTGTTAATACTTTTGAAGCAGTTTTCATTATAATTATTCCTTTAATTAAATATTAGATTCTAGTTTAACTATTTAGTATTAATACATAGTTAATACTATGACCTTGATTTCACAGTAATTTTTTTAATATCAAAGAGCTCTTTTGCCTTATTTAGCATTGGAGAATTAATAATATCATTTAATTGTAATTCTTGTTGTGATGGTTCTGGTGCTGAACTTTTATGCATATCAGCAACACATCCTGAACTCATTTCAACTTCTTCAATCATTGAACCTGTATCTTCTATATTTGAGTCTTTCTTTTCTTCTACTTTTTCAACTTTTGTAGTAGTTTTTTCTATACTCTTATTTACAGTTTTGGAGGCTTCTTCCTTTTTGAAATCTAATTCTACATCATTTCCATAAACGTCTTGTGCAAAAGTTCTTATTAATGCAAAGTGCTTATATAAAAATTTTCTATCATCACCTTGTGCATAAGATACTATTGAAAGTTTATTATCTTCATAGCCATTAAAGATGAAGTTATTTTCAAAACATTCACCTAAAGTATAATCTCTATCATAAACTTTTGATGTTAGTTTCTCATACAGCTCATTTTTCTCTTCAGTTTGTGGCTCTTCAATTGGTACTACTTCAACTTCTTGATGTAGGTTTATTTCTTTATGTTCTTCTACTATTTCTTCAACTTTTATTTCTGAACTTTCAATTGCTTTCTCAACATTAACTACTTCATTTCTAGTTGTTGGTAAATCATCAAAAGGTGTAGGATAGGAAACTTCAGGAATTGAATCAATTAGAGATAAATCTACCATTGAAGTAGTTTCAATTAAAATTTTATCAGCTTGAGTAACTTCTTCAATTTTTGTTTCAGGAATATTCTCCATTATTTCTTCAGTCATATTTGATTTAAAAGAAGGAGTTTCCTCTTTTATTTGAACTTTTTCAACTTGTTTTATTTCTTTTACTTCTTGTGTAACAGGTTTTATTTCACTAGGTTTAATACTTTCTTCTTTTGGCTTGATATCTTCAACTTGAGCTATAATATCTTCTATTGTTTTTATATTAGTAGCTTCAATCATTTTCATTAATGTTAAGATTAATACAAATCCACCATCAGAATTTATAGCTAAAAGATGTTTTGCATCACTTATTATTCTAAAGAATCTATCAAATAAAAGTAAATCAAACTTTGCATCTCTACTTATCATTTTATCTTTTAAGTAAATTGTCATTTCATCACATATTTGTGATACATCATAATTTTCTAACTCTTTTATAATTGTTGTTATTTCACCTTTATTTAAAATCACATGAAATATATCATCCATGAGTTTAGGATCTATTAATCCTAACATATCCACAACTGTCGAAGTCGTTATTCTTCCACGTGAGAAAATAATTGCTTGATCTAATAAAGTTAAAGTATCTCGTAAACTTCCTTGACCACTTCTTGCTATAATTTCTAAGGCATCTGTATCAAAGTCAATACTTTCTTCATTTAAAATATGTGATAAGTGATGGACTACATCTGTGTCTGAAATTTTATTAAATCTAAAATGTTGAGTTCTGCTTAAAATTGTTGCAGGTAACTTTAAAGGATCAGTAGTTGCAAGTATAAACTTTACAAAACCAGGAGGCTCTTCTAATGTTTTTAATAATGCATTAAATGCTTGAGTAGTTAGCATATGAACTTCATCTATTATAAATACTTTAAATCTTGCAGAGCTTGGTTTGTATTTAGTATGCTCTATTAAATCTTTTATATCATCAATTCCACGATTTGATGCTGCATCCATTTCAATAACATCTAAATGTCTATTTGCATTTGAACTAACACAGTTATCACAAACTTCGCAAGGTTTAGAAGTAGGTCCTTGTGAACATAATAATGCTTTTGCCATTATTCTAGCAGTTGAAGTTTTACCACTTCCTCTTAATCCACTAAAAAGGTAAGCATGAGATAATCTATTTGAATCTAATGCTAATGATAAAGTTTGAGAT
>NYWO01000083.1 GCA_002685075.1 Arcobacter sp. | reverse complement strand
TGTTTATTATTAACCTTTGTGAGAGCTATGAGTTTTAATGAACTCGTTCTTATTTTAACTAATTGAACGATAAATGTATTATACGAAGGAAAATATTGAAAAAGATACATCTTTTAGCAAAAATATTTAAAAAAGAAGAACATTTAAATGATTTTAAAAATGGTAAGTTATATATGAATAGTATAGCTTACTTTAAAAAATATAAGTTAGAAAATGATAAAGTTAGATTTAATACTGATGAAAGTCTAGATATTCATTGGCAGGCTGAATCTTGTTCTCTTGTATTAAATAAACATGAATTCAATCCAATAGGGGCAGTTAAATTATACTTTAGTAAGAATAACTATAAAAATATATTTTGTATGTTTAGTATTTCAAGTGAAGATAACTTAATAAAAAATGGAATTCATATTGATGAAAAGAATAAAGGGTTTGGGAACTATCTAGCTGTTATTAAAAATCCAAATTTATTCTTAGAAAGAGTAATCTCTGGGGTAGAAAATTCGGAATTAAATATAAGAATTGGACTAGTTAATTATTATGATAAAAGTACTAACTTAACCTTTGAAGAGAATGAGGTAGGATTTCATAAACTAAAAGACTTTTCTTATCAACAAGAATATAGAATTATTATTGATACAAATATAAAGAATACACCTTTTATTTTAGAAATTGGAGACTTATCAGATATTTTAGAAGTTTTATCAATAGATGAATTTAATAAAAATATTTCTTTTAAAAATAATGTTGACTAATTTCCAGATTCATACACAGTATACTTAATTATTAAGATAATAAAAAATCAACTAAACTAAAAAATTACAAATTGAAACTATTTTAATAATACTTTTATATCTTCTCTCAAGGATATGAAAACAGTTAAATAATGAATCAAGACTATTTATGTGACAATACAAAATTGAAAAATATATTAGCAAATATATATACTAAGGAAATATCAAAATGGAAACAACTTATTCAAAAAAGAATCATTTAGAAATTAACACTAATGTTTTATTTAAATCTTCTGAATTTAAAGAAAGTGTGATGAAAGAATCGGCAGAGAAATTTGTACTTATATCACAAACAACAAGATATATGCCAGAAATAGTCCACAAAGGTGATTCTCTTAATATAATTTCTTATTTTGACAAAATGAAAGAATTATACTTTCAAAAGAGTTCTATTGAAAATATATTTAATGCATGGGAAGAAGAGCCTTCAAAACTAGTTTCATTTCTAACTCCTCTTTACCATATGGGTTACTTTTTACTTTTAGCAGATGTTTCAAATAACAAGGATTTAAAAAATAAACTTAAAAATAGAGCTTCAAGTTTTTTAAGAACTTACTATAAATTAGAAGAGTATCAAGGTATCATTGCTAATAAGGATGTTACAAATGTAAATATTAAATCTTTAGATTTTAAAGGACTAATAGCTCAATGGATGTCTTTTATCAATTTATTCCTAAGTGACTTTACTATTTATTTAATTAAATCTAATCAAAAAATAACTTTACAAAATAAAGATGAAATAGAATTAAATTTTAAGAATTTAATGAAAGATATCAAACCAAAATCTTTTAATATCAATGAAGAGATTTTGACTTACTTAAAATAAAAAAAAGAATAAAGAAAAATGACAACTTTCTTTATTCACTTAAAAAACCTACTACACAAACAATAAACGAACCCTTTATACAAGATACACAGTAAAATCCTATAATTCAATTACAAAACAAACGAACAATTAAAAAAAGAATTTTAAAGGATATACAATGAAAAAATTATCAACAACTATTATAGGATTAAGTTTATTAGCAGGAAGTGCATTATCAGCACAAGACACATTTGCAAGTTTTTACCCAGCAGAAAATGATGACACTCCAAGTTATCTTTCATCAGTGAAAAATGATTCAGGTGCTTATCAAACTTTAGCAGTAGCAACATCAGATAACAAAGTGTTTGCATCTTTCTATCCAGTTGAGAATAATGATTCTCCAGATTATTTAAGTTTTAACAATACACAAACATCAGCAGCTAGTACTGCTATTTTAGCAGCATCATCAATTAGTCATTGTACTTTAGCTTCTTTCTATCCAGAAGAAGGTTCTGATACAAGAGTTCAATCTAGCTGTTAAGTAGTTAAGAAATTAAACTTAACTCCTCCTCCCTTTTAGTTAAAAGCTAACAATTTATTTTGTTAGCTTTTTTTTTAATTATTTTTCTAAAAAGAAATAATTAGATATTTTTGATATACTATAAAATAAAAAATAAAGGATTAAATATGAATACTAAACAAACAGATAATATTCCTCAAGAAGCCTTTGATTGGTATGATGAATACGCACATGGAATAATTGATAGACGTACTTTTATGAAAAAACTTGGCGGATTAACTGCTCTTGGTTTTTCTATGAGCGTATTAACTTCTGCTTTATTACCTAATTATCTTTTAGCAGAACAAGTATCGTTTAATGACGAAGGTATAAAAGCTACATACGAAGAGTTTGATTCGCCTGAAGGTTATGGCAAAGGAAGAGGTTACCTTGTAGTTCCTAAAAATTTAGATGAGAAACTTCCTGTTGTATTAGTTGTACATGAAAATCGTGGTTTAAATCCATATATTAAAGATGTTGCTAGACGACTTGCCAAAGCTGGTTTTATTGCTTTTGCTCCTGATGCATTATTTCCTTTAGGTGGTTATCCTGGAAACGATGATGAAGGTCGTGCTATGCAAAAAACAATGGATAGAGCAAAAATTCAAAACGATTTTGTAGCAGCGGCACAGTTTTTAAAATCACATCCAAATAGTAATGGTAACTTAGGTGCTGTTGGTTTTTGTTTTGGTGGTTATATTGTAAATTATTTAGCAGCAGTTGATTCAAATCTTATTAATGCCGGTGTTCCTTTTTATGGTACTCCTGCAAGCCAAAACTTACGAAAAAATATTAAAGCACCTCTTATGATTCAATTAGGTGAACTAGATAAAAGAGTTAATGCTACATGGCCCGAATATGAAGAAGATTTAAAAGCGAATAATGTCGAGTATACAATGCATATGTATAAAAATGCTAATCATGGTTTTCATAATGACTCTACAGGTCGATATGATAAAGCAAATGCAGAACTTGCATGGCAAAGAACTATTGAGTTTTTTAATAAGAAATTATCTTAACATCTTTTTTCTAGCAAAGCAAAGTTAAATCTAAAGATGAAAGAAAAAATATATTTACTTCCAGGTCTTATGACAGATGATAGATTATGGAAAAGACTAAAACCTTTTTTGGAAGATGATTTTGAATTAATTCATTTATCACTTCCATTAACTGATGATTTCAAGGAAGCTTCAAGAGAGTTATCAAAGACTATAAAAGATGAAAAAATAAATCTTTTAGGGTTTTCTTTAGGTGCATATTTTGCAGCACATTTTACAATCAATAATCCAAATAGAGTAAATAGACTTTTTTTAGTAGCAGGAACTGCAAGTGAAATGACAAAAGATGAGATTGAAAAAAGAAAACAAAGTTTATCTCTTGCACGTAATTTAAAATTTAAAGGCTTATCTGATAAAAAAGTACACTCTTTAATTGAAGAATCTAATAAAAATGATGAAGAACTTATAAAAACAATAAAAGATATGTTTATAGATTTAGGACAAGATATTTATAATATTCAAATGAATAGCACTTTTAAAAGAAAAGATTTACATAAAGAAATGATTTCTTTACATTTACCTATTCGAATATTTTATAGTACTAAAGATATTCTTCTTAATCATAATTCTTTAGATAAATTTACAAGTGAGCATAAACATATTATAAAAGTATCAAGAGAAGGAACAAGTCATATGTTACCTTTAGATGTGCCTAAAGAATTAAATCTTCAAATAAGAGAATGGATGAAGATTAAAATAAGAAGTTAAGAGAGATTCAGATGAATCCTTGATATATTATAATTTTAAATGGAAAGAATATGAATAAAAAAATACCATTATCTGTATTAGATTTAGTTCCAATTGCAGAGGGATTTTCTATACCTCAAGCAATAGACAATAGTACAAGACTAGCCCAATCTGTTGAAGAGTTTGGATATAAGCGATATTGGGTAGCAGAACATCACAATTTTAGAGGAATAGCAAGTGCTGCTACTTCTGTAATATTAAGTTATATTGGAGCAAAAACTAAGAAAATTAGAATAGGTTCTGGTGGAATTATGCTACCAAATCACGCTCCATTAGTTATTGCTGAACAATTTGGAACTTTAGAATCTTTATACCCAAATAGAATAGATTTAGGTTTAGGAAGAGCTCCTGGAACAGATAGAAAAACAATGTTAGCTTTAAGACGCGATATACATAGTGATGGTTCAGATTTTCCTTTAATGCTTCAAGAATTACAATACTATTTATCCAATGAAGCTAGTAATAAAGATATAAAAGCAGTACCTGGATATGGATTAGATATACCTATTTGGCTACTTGGTTCTAGTACTTTTAGTGCGCAATTAGCCGCACAAAAAGGTTTACCTTTTGTTTTTGCTTCACACTTTGCACCTGATTCAATGCATGATGCTATTAAAATATATCATGCTAACTTTAAGCCTTCTAATCAATTAAAGGAGCCTTATGTAATAGTTTGTATAAACATCGTATGTGCGAAAACAAATGAAGAAGCTCAATATTTAGCTACAACAGAACTTCAGAAATTTCTTTATTTGCAAAGAGGTGATAATAGGCAATTAGCAAAACCTATAAAAAATATGAGTAGTTTATGGGAAGAGTGGGAAGAAAAAAGTATAAGATATAAAACTAGAGAGTCAATATGGGGAACACCTGAAGTTGTTAAAGAAAGACTTGAAAAACTAGTTGAAAGAACACAAGCAAATGAAGTTATGATAAACACTATGATTCATAAGCCAGAAGATAAAATAAAATCTTATGAACTAATTTCAAAAATTTGGTTTGATTAATAAAATTCTTTTAGATTTCTTCATATATTTTCCTTACAGTTATTTTCTTAAATTCAAGGCACAGTAATATACTAAACTAATTATAATTTAAAATAAAAGGAATATAATTCAAAAATAGATGCCTATATTTAATACCTTGAAGGAAATATTTAATGCCAATCATTAATGAAGATAATCTAATAGAAGAATCTCCTGCTGTTAAAAATCACAAGCATTTTAAAATATTTAAACCTTATGGTTTTTTAAGTCAGTTTGTACAAGAAGCTAAGAGAAAAAAAAAGTTATTAGGTGAATTACACGACTTTCCTGATAAAACTATGGCGATTGGAAGACTAGATCATGATTCTGAAGGCTTATTATTACTTACAACTGATGGTATGAAAAGTTTTCAAATAAGAGATAAAAGTATAGAAAAAGAATACTATGTGCAAGTAGATGGTATGATTACAGAAGATGCCATACATAAGCTTCAAAATGGTGTTGAAATTACTGTTAATGCAATAAAATACCAAACTCTTTCTTGTAAAGCTTTCGCCTTTAAAAATGAGCCTAAACTCCCTAGTCGTAGTCGTAATATTCGTGATGCAAGACATGGTCCAACTTCTTGGATATCTATCACTCTTTGTGAAGGGAAAAAACGTCAGATTAGAAAAATGACGGCTGCTGTTGGTTTTCCTACATTAAGACTAGTTAGAGTTCGAATTGGTAATATTCATATTGATAGTATGAACCCTGGAGATGTTGTATCTTTGTCTAATTTTGACGATGTACTTAATTATTAATATCAAGTTAAAATATAAAATAGTCAAAGAATTTAAGCCTGTGTTTTGTAGAATATAACTACTAACTAATTAGCTAAATAAAATATATAAACGAAGGAAATCATAATGAAACAATCTTTAATAGTATCAATTAATAGCTGGGAAAATGGTGAAAAAATACCCTCTAAATATGCTTTTGGTAAAATCCCAGAAACTGGACATTTTGAACTTGGTGGCAATATAAGTCCCTGTATATCATGGGATAATGTACCTGAAGAAACAAAATCATTTGCAATTATTTGTCATGACCCGGATGTACCTTCTGTTGGTGATGATGTTAATCAAGAAGGTAAAGTTATTCCATCTGACTTACCTCGAGTTGATTTTTATCATTGGGTATTAGCAGATATTCCAAAGCATATAAAAAGTCTAGCTGAAGGTGAAGCTTCTTCTGGTGTAACTGCTAAAGGAAAAGCAAGAGGTAAAAAAGAGTATGGTTTAGCAGGTTTAAACAATTATACTCAATGGTTTAAAGACGATCCTGACATGGGCGGAGATTATGCTGACTATGATGGTCCATGTCCTCCTTGGAATGATTCTATTGTTCATCATTATCATTTTACTGTTTATGCTTTAGATAAAGCTAGTTTAGAACTAAATGAGATATTTGATGCAAGTGATGTACTTAATGCTATGAATGGCCATATCCTTGCAGAAGGTTCTTGGATGGGAACATATTCTATGAATCCAGAAGTTCAGTAAAATCTATGGCAATAACAAGACAAATAATATTTCTTGCAAAAAGAGATTGTATAGAAGAGTTAAAGGTATTACTTAAATCGACTATTAAAGATTCTAAAGAAGAAGAGGGGTGTTTGATGTATGAAGTTTTCCAAACAAAAAACAATCCTGTTGAATTTATAGTAATTGATTCATGGGAAAATGAAGCTGCATTAAATAAGCATTATGAAAGTGAACACTATTTACATTTTATAAATAATTTCAAAGAATACAATGCTCATATTGAACCTTTTGAACTAGAAGTTTTATAAAGATTAAATTTATGAAATACTATAAAAAAGAAAATGACAGATTAGTTTGTCTTTTATGCTCTTATTACTGTAAATTAAAAGAAGGGCAAGTGGGAATTTGTGGTGTGAATAAAAACGTTGGCACTACAGTCGAGTGTCTAGTTTATGGATATATCTCAGCTTTAAATGCAGATCCAATTGAAAAAAAACCACTTTATCATTTTTTGCCAGATACAAAAGTATTATCATTAGGAACAGTAGGTTGCAATTTCAAGTGTCCTTTTTGTCAAAATCATGGTATTTCTCAAGAAAAGAAAATAGATAAATCACGTTATTTATCACCAAAAGATGTTGTAACTCTAGCACTTAGAAACAATTGTAAATCAATTGCCTTTACTTACAATGAACCTACGATTTTTTATCCATATGCAAAAGATATCGCAATTGAAGCAAAAAAACATGGACTAAAAAATGTTTATGTAAGTAATGGTTTTGAAAGTAGTGAGGTAATTGATGATATGAAAGGTATTATTGATGCTGTTAATATTGATTTAAAATGTTTTACTCAAAGCTATTATAAAAAAGAATTAGGTGGAAATTTAGAACAGGTTTTAGAAAATCTAAAACACTTTAAGAGAAATGGAATATGGCTTGAAATAACAACTTTGATTGTTCCCACAAAAAATGATTCTAAAGAAGAATTACACAATATTGCGAAATTTATTAAAAATGAATTAGATATTTATACTCCTTGGCATATAAGCGCTTTTCATCCAGATTATAAAGACTTAGATTTACCACATACTTCCGTTGAAAGTCTAAAATTAGCTTTTGATTTAGGGAAAAAAGAGGGCTTAAAGTATGTATATATTGGAAATGTTAATTTAGGAAATAATACCTCTTGTCCAAATTGTAATGAAGTACTTTTAAAAAGATATAGATTTAAGACAATTGAAAACAATATAATAGGTGGAAATTGTCCTAAATGTAATTATAAAGTAGAGGGAGTATTCTAAACTTCTGAAGAGAAGTATCTTCAAAATTTTATTTAAAAAATAAATTTTTAATGCATTATTTTTACTATAAACTCTAAACCATTTAATCCACCAACAATAAGCCAAATAAATAATATAGATGCTAAATAAAATGGTTTAGCACCTACTTTCTTAAATTTTGAGATATGTGTTTGTAATCCCAAGGCAAACATCGCCATAGCCAATAAAAAAGTATCAAAATCATTTATCAAAATAATATTTTCTGCAGAGACAAATTCAAAAGAATTAAATACAATAACTACGCAAAATAAAACTGCAAACCATGGAATAACTACTTTTTGTTTTATTTTATTAGTTTCTTAGTTTCTTTTTTTATCCAAAAAAAGCCAAGTATGTTTAAAAAAGGTGCAAGCATCATCACTCTTATCATCTTTTCAATAACAGCATAACTTGCAACTTCATTATTAACAGCATTACTGGCAGCTACCACATGTGCAACTTCATGTAATGTTCCACCTAAATAGATTCCAAAGTCTTGTGGACTTAAATGAAAAATATCTAATTTATACAAAAATGGATACAACAACATTGCCAATGTCCCAAATATTACAACCGTTGATACAGCAACTGCACTTTTATATGCAGGTGTTTTTATAACTGATTCAGTTGCTAAGACTGCAGCTGCACCACAAATTGAACTTCCTATACTTGTTAAAATAGTAATTTCTTTATCCATTTTAAGTATTTTAGTTCCTGTAAAATAACCAATGATAAAAGTACTAGCTACAATAAAAACAGCAAATATAAAACCTTCTAATCCTACTTCTTCAAGATTTTGTAAAGTTAGTCTAAAACCATATAAGATAATACCAAATCGTAAAACTCTTTTTGTACTAAAACCAATAGCACTTTCTAAATAATCTATTATTTTTTGATTTAAAACATGTGTTAATATTGCTCCTAAAAAAATAGCAATTATAAGTGGGCTAATACTTAAAACTCGGATTACTTCTATATTTGCAATTAAAATTGAAATACCTGTACATAAGCCTAGTATTAGTAAACCATAGAGTAGATTTTTTTCTATTTTCATAATCTTCCTTTATTTTTTGAAGTATAACTCTTTTAAATTAATATGTAAAATATATTAAATTAAATATAATAATATATATTTTATATAAGGATAGATATGACATTTAAAGAATTGAATTTTTTCTATCACTTGTGTGACAATCCACAAGTAACTAAACTAGCACAAGAATTAGACATAAGCCAATCAGCAATTTCTATAGCTATTAAATCATTAGAAGAAAAACTCAATGAAAAACTTTTCGATAGAATAGGAAAGAAACTTCTTTTAAATGAAAGAGGAAGATATTTTAAAACACAAACTTATCAACACTATATAGCACTTAAAGATGCACAAACTATTTTCCAAAAGAATAAATTAGCAGGTACTTTAAAGATTTCAGCAAGTAAAACAATTTCAAACTATATCATGCCAGATATATATTTTGAATTTTTAAGTATATATCCGGAAGTATCATTTGAAATAGATTCAATAAATTCAACAAAAACTATCGAAAAAATTGTTGGAGGAGAATTAGATATTGGACTTATTGAGACAAATCATACTCATTCTAATATCATCAAAAAATATCTTTGTGATGATGAACTTATTATTGTTACATCAGACAAAAACTACGAAAAAGAGAAATATATAGACACTATAGATAAAAAATGGATTTTAAGAGAGAGTGGATCAGGAACAAAAGAAATTTTTATAGATTCTCTAGGTAAGTATGCGAAAAATATAAATATATTTATGCAGCTACATAGTTTTCAAGAGATTAAAACAATTATTTTAGATAATCCAAATACTATAACTGCTATTTCCAAACTTGCTGTAAAAAGAGAATTAGAAGAAAAAAGACTTTTTGAAATAAAATTAACAAATATATCTTTTAAAAGGGAGTTTTCTCTTATCTATAATAAAAATAAAACTTCAAATTTATTATTTGATACTTTTATAAAGTTTATTGAAAAGAAACTAGCTTTGGTTTAGGACAAAGTAGCTTAAATCTTCCTATAAAATTACTTTTTCATCCATTCTTTAAAAGGTTGTAAAGAGTCTATATAATCTACAATATCTTCTATTTCTTTATCCTCTAAAGGTAGTGTTGGCATTGCATTAGCACTGTACCCAAATCTCTTAAAATTTTCATATGGGTCTTTTATATATGCTTTTATATCCTCTTTTTTTCTTGAATAAGAAACCATATTAAAATCTTTTCCAAATGCAAGTCCTCCATTTGTAGTATGGCAAATAGCACAGTTTGCTAGATGAAGTTTTTTTCCATTTTCTATGTTTGCAAAAAGATTTATTCCTAATAATATTATAATTGTAACGATAATCGTTTTCATTTTCATTCCTTTTTAGAATTTTATCGAGACTAGATTATTATAATCTTGATATATATCAATAAAAATTAAAAGATATTGATATTAAAGGATGTAAGTCAAATTTAATTAAAATACGAATAATACTAAAAGGATTTAAATGAATAAAAAATTTGACAAATTTAAACAATGGCTTAAAATAAACTATAGTGATGGTTTATTAGACTTAAATCCACCTGCAACACAAGAAGAAATAGAAGAACTTAATTCTACTCTTGGTGTAGATTTACCTAATGATTTTATAGAGGTATTAAAAATACATAATGGTCAAAAAGGTGAATCTGCTTGGCTTTTTGATTCTCAAGAGTTTTTATCGACTCATCGTATTCTTGAAGAATTCAATATTTGGAAAAATCTACTAAAAACTAAGCTTCAAGACAAAGTATCAACTCCTGATTGTGGAGTTAAAAATGACTGGTGGAACAGAAAGTGGATTCCCTTTACAAGTGATGGTTGTGGAGATCATTATTGTCTTGATTTGGATCCAACAGCAACTGGCACAAAAGGTCAAATTATTACTTTATGGTATGAATCTGAGCAAAGAGAAATAGTGGCAAAGAGTTTTTCACAATGGTTTGAAGAATATGTTAATCAGTTATATTCAGGTGAACTTTTTTATTCAAAAGAATATAACTCAATAGTTTACAAAGATGAAATAGAATAAGCCTTCCTATAAAGGATAGCTTAAACGAAAGGTAAAATTAAAAAAGTGCATACTTTTAGGTTTTATCTTTAAAGTACTACTAAAAATAGTATTTTGA
>NYWO01000082.1 GCA_002685075.1 Arcobacter sp. | reverse complement strand
CACTTGCATTTATTTGTGCTACTTCTGTATTTTCATCTACTGATTCTTCTATTACATCTGTTTTTGTATGACTATTTATTACTACTGGATTATCATTTAAAAATTCTGTTAACGATAGATCATCATTTTCCTCATATTCTAAAATAAGATTATTTAATAAAGGTTTTCCTAATAGTTTTGAATCATCAACATTAGATAAATCAAACCTATTTTGATATTCTAATTCATTAATAAGAGTATTTCCATTATCCACGATATCTTCTACACCTGCTCCAGCCGGTTTTAATTTTTCTATTTCTGATAAAAAATCTTTAGGATTTATTTCCTTACTAGTTAGTTCATCAGATTTTACAAATAAATCTTCTTTTACATTTAAATCATTTTTGATTAAGAAGTCGAAATATTCTTGTGTAAAGTGAACAGAATCGAAACCTCTAATATCAATAAGCTCATTTGAGTTAATAAATTCCAAAATAAGTACACTATCAAGTGTATTAGTATCATCTCCATAGATTTCCATCCCTAAAAATACTTTATCACCTACTTTTAATTCAATTACATTTCCATCAGTATCTTTAAAATAAAATTTACCATTATCAATTGATTTTATTATTCCTATTTCTTTCATCATTATCTCTCCGTAAAGGTATATTGTTTAGTTCTTAATATAGGTTTTAAAATATAGTCTAAAACACTTTTTTTACCAGTTATTATGTCAATATTAACTATCATACCTGGAATTATTGGCAATTTATTCTCATTTCTTTGTAAGAAATTTTTATTAGTTTTTATTACTATATTGTAAAAACTATTTCCATCTTTATCATTTTGAGTATCGGCACCTATTTTAATAATCTTACCAATTAATGCTCCATAAATTGAGAAATCATATGCTGTAAATTTAACAACAACTTTTTGATTTGCATAAATAAAAGCAATATCAGCAGGTTTAATTTTTGCTTCGACAAGTAATGTATCATCAGTTGGTACTATTTCGACCAGCTTTTCTCCTGGTTTAATTACTCCGCCCACTGTATTAATAAAAACATTTTGGACAATCCCATTTGTCGGAGATTTAACTAAAGTTCTAAGAACACTATCTTCTGCAGATTTTGATGAAATTTCAATTCTTCTTAATTCCATTACATTTTTATTTAATTCTTCTTTTACTTTACTTTTAAAAGAACTTTTAATTTCGCTTACTTTACTATTTGCCTCTTTTATTAAAGATATAATCCTAGGTAAAGACTCTTGAATTGCACTTATATTTTGCTCAACATTATTCAGTTCTTTTTTTAATCTTAGTAAATCTACTTTTGATTTAATACCTTTTTTAACAAGAGGTTCAATCATTTTGATTTCTTGACTAATAAAACTTTTAGATTTTTTAAGATGTCTTATATGAATTTTTGCTTCATTTAAATTTGATTTTTCTTGTTTCTCTTTTTCTATATAAATATTTATTTTTGAATTAATATTTTTTTTATTTGTAAGATAAAGACTTCTCTCTCTATCTATAAGATTTTTATAACCTTCAATTTCTTTGTCAAGTATAAAATTCTTGTCATCTGCCTCTGCTTTCAGTCTGGAAATTCTAGCTTTTAATTCAGTTATTTTTAAGCTCTCTGATTCAAATTGTGATTTAGTTTCTTGATTTCCTATTTGTACAAGAATATCACCTTTTCTAATATTATCACCTTCATGAACTAAAATATGTTGAACAATTCCACCTTCAAGATTTTGAATAATTTGATTTTTACTACTAGGAATAATTTTTCCATTTCCTCTTACAATTTCATCAATATCAGCAAATGAAGACCAAGTAATAAACGATAAAATACTTATTAGCCAAAACCATAATACTAATCTTAATTTTTTAGGTTCTCTTTGTATCAACCTTTTGGATTGAGTTGATTTATAATAGTCACTTAACATAAAGTCATACCTCTTTAAGCTTTTCTAATACTTCTTGTTTGGTACCATCAAGATAAACAGACCCATTTTCTATAACAATTATTCGATTTACTAAACTTAATAAAGAAACTTTTTGACTCACAAAAATAGCTGTTTTATCTTCTAAATATTTTTCTAAATTATTGATTATTATTGATTCACTAATTTGATCTAATGCACTTGTAGGTTCATCAAACATAATAATATTAGGATTCGTTACTAATGCTCTTGCAATACATAAAGCTTGTATTTGCCCTCCTGATAAACTTAGGCCATTTTCTCCAATTTTCATATCAAAGCCAAAATGACTATCCTTTATAAATTTATCCATACCTGCAATATTTAGTGCATTAATTATATTTTCATCTGAAATAGAAGGGTTTTTTGCACTTAAATTCTCTTTTAACGTACCACTAAATAGTGTAGAATTTTGAGATACGAATCCTACAGATGATCTTAATCTAGTAGGATTAATTTCATTTAAGTCAATTCCATTATAAAGTATAGTTCCAGAACTAGCTTGATATAATCCAAGTAACAATTTTAATATTGTTGTTTTTCCAGAACCAATTCTTCCAATTATTGCAACTTTTTCACCTTTTTTAATAAAAAAAGATACATTCTTTAAAATTTCATAATTGGAATCAGGAAATGAGAATGATACATTTTTAAACTCGATATCTACATCAAATGACTCTGGTAGATCAATATATTGCTTATCTTTTATTTTTTCATTCTCTTTTGATATTATTTCATCTAATCTAAGATATGCAGAATGAGCATCATTATAATTTATTAATAAAGTTGAAAGTTGTCCCATTGGTGCAACAACTCTTGAAGATAAGATTATAACGGCAATCAATCCCCCCATTGTTAAAGTAACATCATTTATTTGATAAACTCCGTAGATTACAACTAAAACAATATTTAACTGAATTAAGAAACCTGTAATAATAGAAACAAACGATGCTAATAACCTTGAAGTTACACCTTGTCCTGCTAATGTAGAATTAATATCTTCCCATTTATGCTTTAACCACCCTACTTTTCCAAATGATTTAAATAACTGTAAATTGTTTAAAGTTTCAATAAGTAAAGATTGTTTTTTCGCATGCATATGATGAGATTTTTCTATTTCTTTTTGCAAAGGAATATTAAGTAATAAACTTATCGCTAAAATAAGCAACATAATAACAATAGGTACTAAAACCATTGATCCAGCAATATACCAAATAACAAACAAAAAGATTAACGCAAATGGCAAATCAACAGCAACAGTTAATGTTGCACTTGTTAAGAATCCTCTTATTAAATCAAAGCCTTTAATATGATTTGCAAATAAGCCAACTGATGATGGGATATCAGAATTTCTAATATTTAATATTTTTTCATATAATAAAGATGAAATTATAATATCACTTTTTTTAGCGGCAAGTTCCAAAAAATATGCTCTAGTAAATTTTAGACCAGCATCTAAAATATATACAAAAACTACACCTATAGCAAAAACCCATAATGTTTCAATAGCATTATTAGGAATAACTCTATCATATACATTCATAGTAAATAAAGGCGATGCTAAAATAAATAAGTTGATTAATAAAGAAGCTATAACGACATCAATATAAAGTTTTTTCGATAACTTTAATGTATCAAAAAGCCAATGTTTAATTCCTAAGCCTAACTCTTTATCTTCTTCTTGAGTGAAAATATATTTTTTCTTTAGTAAAATCACTTTATTTAGAAATACTTTTTTAAATCGTTCATATGGTAAAACCTTTGTAATAGTTTTACCATCAATTTCCATAATAATTTTTGTATTTTTATTCTCATCTATATCATCTATAATACAAAAATCATTATTTACATAAGCAATTAAAGGTAAGTCCAGCAAAGAGATATCTTCAGCTCTTAATTGTTCTATTTTACAATCTAATCCAGAGGTTTCACAAATATCATTTAAATAAGCCTCTACATCAGAATCATTATCAATTGATAAATCTTCAATTAACCTCTCAACTGAGTAATATTTATGGTATATTTTTGTATATAATGATAATGTATTTATTAACCTCTTCAAGAGTTATTTACCTTTTATACTTTATTTTATCATTTTAGATAAAAATTCTTGTGTTACTTTAATCTTTGTTACATATGGAGAATTTGAATTAATATCTTTACTCTTGATATATTTACTTAAAGCTTTTTTTGCACTTTCTTTTGTATCATAAATTCCATATACAAGTTTTTTTAAGTTTGTATTCTCAATTTTATAAGCATAAGAACTGTCTGATAAATTATGATTATTTACTAGTCTATCTAAATTTGAATTTTTAGAATATACTGCTAAGTTAATTAAATACTTATCTTTGTTTTTAGGATCTAGTAACATTTCTTTATATGAATTTGAATATACTAATTCTTCAAATTCATTTTCAATTTCTTGTTTTGGTAATACCATCATTTTCTTATTTTCTATTTTAACGGCTTCTATTTTTTCAGGTATATGATTATCAGGTTTATTGAAATCATTTGTTAGATACATTAACTCATATTTGAGTAAATCTATATCATAATTGGCAGAAACAAGATTTCTATTTGAAGAAATATACTCTTTTTGAGCTACTAATAAATCTAAAAGTTTTCTCTCTCCTATTTCAAATTCTTGTTTATATAAATCAATAGTTGATGAGCTATGAATATAATAATATTCAAGGTTACTCTTTTGTTCATTCAATATAGTCATATTTGTCCAAACTTTTGTTACATCAAATTTTATTTTATTTTGTATAGAACTTAAATTATTTTTATATTTACTAAGCTCTATTAATTGTTTTTTCTCTTTATGTTTTCCTTCTCCACCCAAAGAAAATTTGTAATCCAAATTTAAATAGTATTGCATTTGGTCAGTAGTACCATATGATGTTCCACTATCACCTGTTTTACTCTTTTCAGCAACAAAATCTAAAGATGGATATTTCCAAGATTGACTTGCTTTATATTTACTATGTTGTGCATTCACATTATTTAATGCCGACAAAATCTTAGGATTATTTTCATATGCTTGGTTTAATGCAGCTTCAAGAGAAGTAGGTACTTTAAAGATTGATTTTTCTTCCTCTATTTCATCTGGTTTAACCTTTCTTAAAATATGGTATTCTAACATGCTAATCCAATCTTTCAATTGGTTTTCTTGCACTAATAAATTATATTCAGCATTTTGTAAAGCTGCTTCAACTTTTTTAACATCTGACAATATTGCAAAACCTGACTTATGACTTTCAGATATTTCATTAAATATATTTGTAATTACTTTTATATTATCTTTTTCTATTTGTAGTAACTTTTTATTCTTTAAAATACTAAAATATGCAGTAATAACTTTAAAAGAAATATCATTCATACTATTTTTATAATCAAAATTTGCAGCTTTTATAATATCTTCTTGAGATTTAAGCCTATTTGTTGTGGATAAACCATTGAAAATGTTTTGTTTTACCCCTAATGAATAATTGGTAGGACTTCCACTTTCGCTTTTATTTGAAGTAGTGTTAGAATTAATTCTATTCTTTACAAGTTTCCCATTAAAATTTATAGTAGGATAATTTTCTGAATCTATTTCTTTATACTCTTCATTTGCAGAATTTGTTTCATTTTCATAATATAAAATATTAGGATTTTTATCAATCGCTAAATTGATACTCTCTTTTAATGTAATCGCAGATAAAGTAGTAAAGCTACTTAACAAAAATACCGTGATATATTTAATTCTTTTATGGTGCATGGATCTGTCTCCCTTAAATAACATTTAACAATGATATCAAGTTTATACTAACATTTACTAATAACTTATTACTTTATTAGTAAAAAGTTTAAAATTTATCAAAATTATCTATATATAGTTACTTTTAAACCATAAAAACTACTTCTCTACAGATATAAAAGAATTTCTACTTTAAAAGAACATCCCAATTTAATCATATTTAATTTCTAATTATTTGAATAATTAAAGGCAAGAAAATAGCTGTTAGAATTCCACTAAGTCCCATTGCAAGTGCTGCAAAAGCTGCTGCTTTTTCACTTATTTCAATAGCCCTTGCTGTTCCTATTCCATGAGACACTAAACCAAGTGCAAAACCTTCAGAAGTTTCATGTTTGATTTTTATTAGTCTAAAAATAATTGAGCCAAATACAGCCCCAATCATTCCTGTGATTATTACAAAACCAACTGCTAAAGACGGAATTGCTCCTATTTGCTCAGAAGTAATAACTGCAATTGGAGCAGTAATTGATTTTGTTGTCATTGAAAGAATTGTAGGTAATTCTGCTCCTAAAAACCATAATAAGCAAACAGCTATAACAATTGAAAAGACTCCTGCAATAAAAAGTGTTGCAAGTACAGGAATAAGTAAAGCTTTCAGATATTTTAAGTTTTTATATAAAGGAAGTGCCAAAGCAACAGTTGCAGGTCCTAAAAAGAAATGAATAATTTCTACACTTTTAAAATACTCTTCAAAAGAAGTATTTGTATATATTATCAAAGATAAAATTACAATATATGAAGTAATAATTGGCTGTAATAAAGTATGTTTATCAAACTTTTCATAAATTATAATTCCTACTTTATATGAAAGTAATGTAATAACTATCCATGTTAAAGGTGTACTATTTATATATTCTAATAAGGCATTATAATTCATTTTTATTCTTCTCTTTTGTTGTTTTAATTGTTAGATAATCCATAAATTTGGCAGCAAAAACAAGTGCTATTAATGTGCCTACAATTAAAGCTATTAAAATTGCCCAAAACTCTTTTGCAATAATATCAACTTGAGTAATAATACCCATAGCAGCTGGTATAAATAAAAGTGGTAAATATCTTAAATGCAGAAAAACAGCAGTATCTAAACTCTCAAAGCTACTTTTTCTAATAATTAAAAAAATCAATAATAATACCATTCCAATAACAGGACCTGGGACTAATAAGTCAAAAAGTTTAGTAATACATTCACCAAAAAATTGGAAAACTAAAAGTGTAATAATTCCTTTAAGCAAGAGGGTCTTCTCCTTCTTCCCAGTTAGCTAGAAACTTTTCTACTAAATGAAAATCTTCTCCTGTATGTTGAGTAAAAGTAATATATTGATTTTTTAAATCAATTTTAAAAAGTACATGAACAATTTCCATATATCTTAGAGCAATTTCTCGTCTTTTTTCTATTGTTCTTCCTTCTCTAATATCAAGGTTCATCAAGCAAATATCATCTTGTGGATTGGCACGACCTATTGTAAGATTATATTTATCATACTCTCTTATACTAATTGCAATATGGTCTGTTCCTGTATCCATAACTTCTGAAAAAACATCTCTTATTTGATTTACAAACTTATCTTTTGTTTCATTGGATACTTTTTTATTTATCTCAAATTGTAAATGTGGCATTTTTTATCCTTTATTCATCTTTAAATAATCTATAAATCGAAGAAAAATCTTCTTCACCTTTTCCCATCATTTTCATTTTTGAAAATAACTCTTTTGGCATTGCAGCAGAGTATAAAGGCTTTTTCATTGAATATGCTAAATCTTGTAATAAGTGTAAATCTTTATTTATAGCGTCATTTGAAAAATGTGCTGAAAAATCTTCATCTATTAGTTTTTGCTTTTTAGCATTTAAAACAAGTGAAGTTCCACCTCCAACACCTAGAATATCTAAAGCTTTTTCTTTAGGAATTGAACAATCTTCTGCAAGTGATGTACACTCTGCAATTGTAGCCATAAAAGAACCTAAACAAAGATTATTGATTAGTTTCATTTTTGTTGCACTTCCTTGTTTTTCTAAAAAGAAAATCTCTTTTCCAAATTTTTCAAGTAAAGGTTTTACTTCATCAAAAACTTCTTTTTTTCCTGATGATACAAGAGTTAAAACACCAGTAAGAGCAGGTGCAACACTTCCAAATACTGGATTTTCTAAATACTTAGCTTCTGCTTTTTCACAAAGTTCGTGAAATTCTAAAATATCTTCATAATGATGCGTGCTTAAATCAATAATAGTTTTTCCTTTAAGCTCATCACATAAAAGACCATCTTTCATATTAAAAACATTATTCACAGCTGGTGAATCAAAAAGACAAATAAAAATCACATCACAAGATTTTAATAAATCTTTTGGTGTATCTACAAGAGTAAAACCTTTATCTAAGGCTTTTTCTTTTGTTCTATTATATGCAATTATTTCTTCATCCATTTGCTTTAATCTTGTAGCAATTGCCGTTCCTAAATTTCCAAGTCCTATAAATCCTATTGACATAATCTCTCCAAAATATTTTTTCATCATTATATTCTAGCAAATAAGAATTGTCAATCAATTAACTTGTTAAGCTTTTGTTAAAATAGATACTTTATAATTCTTCAAAGGATTTATTATGAACAAATTTTTACAAAGAGATTTAGCGACTTCACTTACTACTTTTCTTTTTCTTGTAATGTCTATAACTGGTGTACTAATGTATTTTCATATATTAGATAATTTTACAAAACAGATGCATGAAATAATGGGTTTAGGCTTTGTAGCAATTGTATTATTTCATGTATTTTATAATTGGAAAAGTATGAAGTCTTACTTTGCTAAGAAAGTATTTTTATATTCAGCTGTGATTATTTTTCTTATTTCTAGTGGTTTTATTGCTAACTCAATATTAACACCTAAAAGTAACAGTTCAAAAAGAGTTATAATCTCATCAGTTTTAAGTGCTCCACTTAGTGACTCACTAGTATTGTTTAATAGTAATATGGATTTAGCAAAAGTTAAATTAGAAAAAGCTGGATTAAAAATGGGGAATGCTAAAACATTTCAAGAAATTGCTAGAGAAAATAGAGTAAATCCCTTTAAGATTGTAGGTATTATTACAGAAAAATAGAGAAGGTAAACTTCTCTATTTTTGATTAATTATTTTTTAAAGTCAGCTATGATATTAGCTTTTAATTTAGGAATCGTAAATCCAAATTCATCAAATAAATCATTTGCAGGTCCACTTGCTCCAAATGTATCCATTCCATAAACTTTATCTGCAAATCTATAGTACTCTAAACCACGAGCAGCTTCAACAGCAAATACTTGAGTATTAGAATCAATTACTTGATCAATATAAGATTGATCTTGCTCTAAGAATAAATCAAAACAAGGAACAGATACAACATTTGCAATAATTCCTTCATCTTCTAGTGAACAAGCAGTTTGCATAGCTAACATAACTTCAGAACCAGAAGCCATGATAGTAATATTTGCATTCTCTCTTTTTTTAAGTAAGTAAGCTCCATTTGAAACTTCACCAAACTCTTTTGTATCTTTTAATACAGTTAAACCTTGTCTTGAACAAACAAATGCAGTTGGTGCATTCATTTTTAAAGCAGTTTTCCAAGATTCAACATTTTCACTAGCATCTGCTGGTCTAAATGTATAGAAGTTTGGTAAGGCTCTAAATTGAGATAATTGCTCAATTGGTTGGTGTGTTGGTCCATCTTCACCTACACCAATAGAATCATGTGTCCATACAAAATGTTGAGGAATAGAAGCTAATGCTGCTATTCTTGCAGATGGTTTTAAGTAATCAGAGAATACAAAGAATGTTGCAGAATAAACTCTATATAAACCATAAAGGTTCATAGCATTAGCAATTGCTGCCATTGCATGTTCTTTAATACCAAAGTGAATATTTCTACCATTTGGGAAGTCACCTTCACCTTTTAATTCAGTTTTATTAGAAGGTCCTAAATCAGCAGATCCTCCTAAGAATCCTGGAACTGTTGCTGCAATTGCATTTAAGATTTTATGATTTGAATCTCTAGTTGCAACTTTAGTATCTGCTTCAAAACTTGGATATTCAACTGCATCATAATTTGGATTTTGTAACTGTTCAATTTTTGCTTTAGCTTCAGCACTTAAAGAATCATTCCATTCGTTTTCTGCAACTGAACCTACGATTAATTTATCAAAAGCACCTTTTACATCAGCAGGAACGATGAATTTTTCATCTGCATTAAATCCAGCTTTTTTCTTTGAAGCTGCAATATCTTCTTCACCTAATGGAGCACCATGAGCATGGTGTGAACCTTCCATAGAAACAGAACCTTTACCAATTGCAGTTTTAGCAATAATCATTACAGGTTTTGTAGCAGCCTTTGCTTGAACAAATGCTTTTTCAATTTGATCGAAGTTATGCCCATCAATTTCAATAACTTCAAAATCAATACCTTGGAATCTTTTCTTAACATTCTCGCTCCACGCTAATGAAGTATCACCTTCAATTGTAATAGAGTTTGAATCATAAATAATTACTAAGTTATCAAGCTTAAGGTGACCTGCTGTTGCAGTTGCTTCATAAGAAATACCTTCTTGTAAATCTCCATCTCCACATAAACAATAAACTTTATGATTGATTACATCAGAACCTAAAGTATTTTGTGCATATTTTGCAGCTGATGCAAAACCAACAGCATTTGCAATCCCTTGTCCTAATGGTCCAGTTGTAATTTCAATACCATGAGTATGTCCGTATTCTGGATGTCCTGGAGTTTTTGAGTTTGTTTGTCTAAAGTTTTTTAAATCACTTAATGCAACATTGAATCCCCATAAATGTAATAATGAGTAAACTAAACCAGTTGCATGACCACCTGAAAATACTAATCTATCTCTATTTAGCCATTTTTCGTTTGCTGGGTTTACATTTAAGTGCTTACTTAAAACTGTTGCAATATCTGCAAGTCCCATTGGAGCACCTGGGTGTCCAGAGTTTGCTGCTTGAACCATATCTGCTGCTAAAAATCTTATT
>NYWO01000081.1 GCA_002685075.1 Arcobacter sp. | reverse complement strand
TCTTTTCATTTTAATTTTCCTTTCAAAATTAAGTCTTTGTGACCTATGTTTGAAAGTATAAAGAAGAAGTGTTGTTTAAGTGTTGCTTTGAAAATAACTTTAGATATTTTTTGTATATAAAATAGACAGATGTGAGAATAGTTTTTTAAATGGAATTGGTCATTAACGATTTCACAGTTAGCAATACTATTTAAAGGTAGGTTAGATGAATCTTTAAATTTATAATTTAAGAAGTCATTTTTATTGGTCAAAAAGTCCTAAAGGTTTGAGAGAATATTTTATTTTCACTTGTTGAATACTTTTTGGAACACGATAAGCTCATAACTGCTTCCTTTGTTCCAAATATAAGAGGTTAAGTAAGAGTCTATAAAGAATTTTGTGTCCTATTTAGGGTAGCAGTATCAAGTAACTATTACCATGAGAATAAAGAGCAAGTATTTTATCTTCTATTTCACCTGTCATTGTACGTTGATTTTTCTTTACAATCTCAGGTTCAAAACTGCCATCTCTATCTCGTGGAACATCAAGTTCAAATGAACCATGTTCACTTTTCATAGTCTTTGTTGCATATCCATTTTTACGATTTTTATTTAGATCTTGTGTTAAATGAGAATCTATTTCAGCTGCAAGTGCAGCTTCTGTGAGTTGTTTAATTAGTGAGCTTAATCCTCCATCTTTTCCACTGAATACATATTATCTCCTTTTTAGAGACCTATGGTAGACCAACTTTTTGTCCGCATCCCCGTCCCTATCAATTGGCTATATAAAATTAATTGGCATCAATTTTAATACTAAACTTAGCACCCTTATATTCAATACCATCATAAGTATAAGTGCTGTTCTCTACAGAAAGAATACCATTTAAATGATTTTTTACAATCTCTTCACTCATGTATAAACCTATTCCCGTTCCTTGAGCTTGATGTTTAGTAGTAAAGTATGGTTCAAATATTCTATCAACAATACTATCATCAACTCCTCCACCATTATCTTTTATTTCTATATATGAAGTACCATCTTTTTGATAAGTATTTATAAATATTAATCTTCTTAAATTTTCTTTTGTAATTAAAATATCTTTTGCATTATTAAGTAAATTTACTAGAACTTGCACAAGTTCATTCTCTATGGATAAGAACTCATAACTTTCAAGATCTTGTATAAGTTCTATATCTTTTGCATTAAATTGAGAACTTACCAATTTTAATGCTTTTTCTATAGTTTTAATACTATTTATTTTATGTATATTATTATTTTTTGGATTGAAAAAGTTTCTAAAATCATCAATTGTTGTAGATAAATACTGAGCAGAATCATTAATAATAGTTAATATAGAATCTAATTCATCATCACTTAAACTATCCATCTCTTTTTGTATTTTTGCACCTGTAGAAGCAGTTGAAATTGTTGATAATGGTTGTCTCCATTGATGCGCAATATTTCCTAGCATTTCACCCATTGATGCCATTTTAGATTGTTGATATAGTATTCTTTCTTTAGCAATACTCTCTTTTTTCATCTTCTCATTTTCGCTAATATCCATCGAAGATGCTATATAAAACTTTTTACCCATCAAATGTACATATTTAACAGCCATTAGAACATCAAATGAATCACCATTTTTCTTTCTACCTTTAAATTGGAAAACATGTTCTTTATTTTTTTCAACTTTTTCTATAATTATTTTAGGCATTTCTGAGTCCATACAATGAGAAAGAGGAGATGTACCTAAAACCTCTTCTTTACTATCATAGCCCCACATTTTAACATATGTAGAATTAACATAATAAAATAGAGCATTTTCATCAACTACATCAATAGCAGAAAGAGATTGTTCTAATAAGGATAATTGAAATGTCAATTGCTGTTCATAAGAAACTTGGTCTGTTATATCACGAACAATAGTCATAATATTCTCTTCCCCAGGTAATTTTGCCATTCGGGCTTCAAAATGTTTTAAATTACCTTTTACTTCAAGTTCATATTTAAAAATACTAAAATTAGCATTCTTTTTTAAATCTTTTATATGCATATTAAAAATATTAGCTATTTTTTCTGGCAACACATCTTGTATTTTATTTCCTAAAAATACCTTAGGGTCAACATATAAATTACTATTCTTTTGAGCACGATAATCTATAATTATTCCATCCTTCTTCATAATAAATAAGAGATCTGGAAGAACTTGAAATACTGAGGTAAGAATACTATCGCGTTTTTTAGATTCTTCTTCATGTGATACATCAATTTGTGTAACTATTATATTTTGTATATTACCTTCATCATCTTTTAATGGATAAATATTAGATTTGATAACTCTTTCTCTGCCTAAACCATTACTTATAGTCATAGAATCAACTGGGGAAAATTTATGTGGTGGGATATCAACTATTTCACCAGAATATGCTCTTTTAATGTAAGGAAGGATCCCTGAATCTTTAAACTTTTCATCTGTTAGGATATTAAAAGTTCCAAGCATTTTTCTAGTTGGATAATTCCAAAGTTTTTCATGGGCTTTATTTGCATCAATTTGAAGACCATTTTTATCAAAAATCTCTATTGCGTAAGGGGCTTGTTGCATTAAAGACTTATATTTCTCTTCACTTTTATGAAGTAATATTTCTGATTTTTTACTTTCTGTAATATTCTGAGCACTAGCATAGATTAATGTATTATTATTGTCAGTTGTAGCAGACCATACTAAGTTAATATAATTCCCATTTTTATGTTTATATCTATTTTCAAAGGAGTAAACATATTCTCCTTTTGATAACTTTGACATCTCTTTTATAGTTGGTTCTAAGTCATCTGGATGAAGTAGTGATACAAAAGAAGTATCAATAAGTTCTTCTTTTGTATATCCTAATATATTTTCTGAGGTATTACTAATTTGAATAATAGTTCCATCAGTAGTAGCAATAAGTTGTAAATTAATTGATAATTCAAAAAAATTGTTAAACTTTTCTTTTGCATTTAAAAGTTCATCTTTTGCTAATAATCGTTTTTTTAATTGTTCTAATTCTTTTTTTCTTAACTCTAAAAACTTTTTTCCAATTAGTTTTGATATTATCAATGAGAGGACTATTAGTATGATAGTAAGAATGATTCCATATAGCAAAACATCTTTTTTATAACGATCATATTTTTCTTCTAAAATTTTTTTTCTTTGTTCTATTATTTTATTTACATCTGATAATTTAAAACTTGTAGCTACTATCCATTCTAATTCATCGAGTTTCTTAGCATAAGTTACTTTTTTTTCTTTTGTATCCGTTCCTAAAGTCACAATAGGTTTATTTATTAAAAAGTCTCCAGCTTCTTTATTTTCTTTTTCTAATAACTTCTTAAAAAAATCTTTTACATGTGCAAATCCCTTTTCTTCAAAAATATTATGATTTAAAGCTTTTTTTGATTTATGAAGAATTATCTTACCTTGATTATCAATAATAAAAATGAACCTGTTATCTTTATATCTCAATTTTGAGAGATTATTTAAAATGTTAGATTTTAAATTGTTTATATAATCATCTACATATTCTGCAGTTGTAATAATTAAATTATAAGGTTCAAAGTTCTTAACAACTCCTATTTTCTTAAATTCTCTTGATTTATCATTTGGCTTAAAATAATACCATGAAGAGAATCCTTCACCTTTAATTTTTGCTATATTTATCATTTCTTGTACAGGATAATTTCCAGAAAAATCTTTTCTATTTAAGACACTTGTACCTTCAAATTTTGGATTTATAGGATGAAGAATATTTATACCTTCAATAGTATGAATAGAAAAATATCCTCTTTCTTCATTGAATCGTATATCTTCTATGGCTTCTTTTATCATTTTTATAATTTCATTTTTTAAAAGAGTATTTTTATTTTTATTGTATATATTTGTAGCAATTCTGTGAGCAATATTAACTTGATGTTTCAAATCTTTTTTTAATAGTTTTTCAGTTTCTTGTATTTCATCTTTTATATATATATGTATGTATAGTATTTATTTTTGATGAAATTGTATTTTTTTCAATATTTATATATTCTTTCTTAATAAACTGTTCTTCTAGTTTATACTCACGTTCTTGTTCCTTAAATATTAATATTATAATTAGTATGCACGTGACTATAACTATCAAAGGAGGAGTGTATTTTATTATTTTTAATAGGTTTTGTATTTTTTTATCCATTACAACTTCCTAATATTTTATTATATTATACCAAATTATTGAAATAAAAAATGCTGTTTCTGAAAGATGATCATCTTACAGTTTATGAGACATAGAAAATAGTCTTTTGATTTTAAATAAATGATACTCTAATATATAAAGGTTTCACTGCATAATTGATATTTATTTAAGTGTCTTTTAATATGGTAACTGTATCAATAGTAATTTACTTTAATAAAGATTAAATTAAATTATTAATACAATTAACTAATAATTATTTAAAAGGCCTAATTATGCTAGCAAATATGACTATTAAAACAAAAATAATTTTACTTATTATTGTATCTTTAAGTTTATTAACTATTGTATTAACTGTTTTTTCTGTTTTTAAAATAAAATCAAGTTTATTAGAAAAAAATTATGCAGTATTGACATCTACAAGAGATAGTAAAGCAAATCAAATAAAGCACTTTTTTTCTGAAAGAATAAGTGATATTAATGTACTTTCAAAAAGCTCAAATGTAAAAGAAATAATTTATGATTTGGATAATGCATTTGAATTAATTGATATAGAGGAGAATGGTAATTTTCCTGTTAATGAAATGATTATAAAAGATGCTACAAAACCTCATGAAGATTTTTTTCAAACATATATGAAAGAATATGGATATTATGATGTGTTTATTATACGGGCTGATACAGGTCATGTTGTATATACCGCTGCAAAAGAATCTGATTATGGTACAGATTTAAAAAATGGTTCTTTAAAAAATAGTGGATTAGGTGAAGTATGGGCTAAAACATTAGAAAATGAAAGACCAACATTTATTGATATGAAACCTTATGCTCCTAGTAATAATGCTCCAGCGATGTTCTTAGGTGCTCCAGTATTTGAAGAAGGAAATATCACTGCAATTTTAGTTTTTCAAATAAGTGATAGAGATATTAATGAAATAATGCAATTTAGAAAAGGTTATGGTTATTCACAAGAAGATTATCTACTTGGGATGGATAAGTTAATGAGAAGCGATAGTTATTTAGATCCGAAAGGACATTCTTTAAAAGCTTCTTTTGCTAATAATGCAGGAGTATCAACAGTAGCAAGTAATAATGCACTTTCAGGTAAGTCTAATACTGAGATAGTTATAGATTACAATGGAAACCCAGTTCTATCTGCTTATGGTTCTGTAGATATTGGGAATGATTTTAAATGGGCAATACTATCCGAAATAGATGAAGCTGAAGTTTTAGAAGCTCCAAATTCTATTAGAAATGTTATTATATTAATTTCTTTAGTTTTACTTGCTTTAGTGGTAATATTTTCTATTATCATTATCAATAATGTTGTAGTAAGAAGACTTAATAATTTTCAAGAAGGTTTAATAGGTTTCTTCAATTATGTAAATAGAAAAGATTCTGATGTTAAAGAATTAGATTCAAGTAGTAAAGATGAAATTGGACTTATGTCTAAAGTTGTAAATGAAAATATTTTAAAAACTAAAAAAGGGATAGAAGAAGATAGAGCCATTATTGATGAAACTATTAAAGTACTTGCAGAATTTGAACAAGGTGATTTAAGACAAAGAATTACTACTAATGTTGATAATCCAGCATTAAATGAACTAAAAGATGTACTTAATCATATGGGTGATAACTTAGAAAAAAATATTGATAATATTCTTGGAGTATTAACAGAATTTACAAATTATAATTATATGAACAAGGTTAATACAACAGGAATAAAAGAACACCTTGAAAAATTAGCACTTGGAGTAAACACTTTAGGTGAATCAATTACAGAAATGTTGGTAGATAATAAGAAAAATGGTTTAATTATAGATAATGAATCGAAAATCTTATTAGAAAATGTAGATATTTTAAATAAATCATCTAATGAAGCAGCAGCTTCATTAGAAGAAACAGCAGCTTCATTAGAAGAAATTACAAGTAATGTTACTTCTAATACCCAAAGAATATCACAAATGTTAACTTTTGCTAACCAAGTAACTAATTCAGCTAGTCAAGGTGAAGAATTAGCTACTAAAACTACTATGGCAATGGATGAAATCAATGGACAAGTAAGTCATATTAATGAGGCTATTACAGTTATTGATCAAATTGCCTTTCAAACAAATATTCTTTCTTTAAATGCAGCAGTTGAAGCAGCAACGGCAGGCGAAGCTGGAAAAGGATTTGCAGTTGTAGCACAGGAGGTTAGAAATCTAGCTTCAAGATCAGCAGAAGCAGCTAAAGAGATTAAAGATTTAGTAGAGAGTGCAAATATTAAAGCTAATGAGGGTAAATCTATTGCTGATAAAATGATACACGGCTATGAAAGTTTAAATACTAATATTGATAAAACAATTGAACTTATTGAAGATGTTGCAACTATTTCAACGGAACAAGAAACTGGAATAGTCCAAATTAATGATGCGATTAATTCTCTTGATCAACAAACACAAAAAAATGCAACTGTAGCAAATGAAGCAAAAAATATTGCACTAAAAACTTCAAGTTTAGCAAAAGATATTGTAGATAATGCAAATGAAAAGAAGTTTAAGGGGAAAGATAATCTTAATATTTAGAATAATAAGGAAGGAAAAAATCCTGTCAATGTTTCTATTAAATCAATAAAAACAATCTTTACCTTCAAATTGAATCCATCATAAAAGATGGAACTTTAAACTGTAATACTTTTGTCAAAGAAGCTGAAAATTCACAAAAGATAAAGTGAATATGGTTTTAGTTTTTAGACAAGAGCTTTTTTTGATTACAAAAAGTTAACCACTACTGCTACAAAAATAAATGAAACTGTATTTAAAATAAACAGAAACATAAAAAGTTTCTTTAAATTCAAGCTATTTCCTTATATC
>NYWO01000080.1 GCA_002685075.1 Arcobacter sp. | reverse complement strand
TTTTAGATCTATTGGAGCATATATACCTCCAAAGATTATGACAAATGCAGATTTTGAAAAAATTATTGATACTAGTGATGAATGGATTACGAAAAGAACTGGTATTAAAGAAAGAAGAATCTCTGAAGAAAATGAAGCTTCATCTGATTTAGGTGTAAAAGCAGCGCAAGTTGCAATAGATAGAGCAGGAATTAAAAAAGAAGATATTGATTTAGTAATTTGTGCAACAGTGACTCCTGATTATTTATGTATGCCTTCAACTGCATGTTTAATCGCTTCTAAACTTGGTCTCCCTCCAGTACAAGCTTTTGACGTTAGTGCAGCTTGTACTGGATTTGTTTATGCAACTTCTGTTGCTAAAGCCTTTGTAGAATCTGGTATGAAAAAAAATGTATTAATAGTTGGAGCTGAAACTTATAGTTCAATTTTAGATTATACAGATAGAGGAACTTGTTTCATCTTTGGAGATGGAGCAGGTGCAGCAATTATATCTGCAACTTCAAATAAAGAAGAAGCAATTATAGATGTGAATTGTTCATCAGATGGAAACTACGAAGATTTAATTAAAACTCCAGGTGGAGGATCTAAACATCCTTGTAGCCAAGAAGTTTTAGATAGTAAAATGGCTTGTATTAAAATGAAAGGAAATGAAACTTTCAAACTTGCGGTTAGAACTTTAACTTCAGATGTAGAAGTTATGATGAAAAAACATAATCTTACAAGTAAAGATATAAATCATTTTATTCCTCATCAAGCAAATATGAGAATCATCACTGCTGTTGGAAAAGCTTTAGAAATGACGGAAGAGCAAACTGTTGTTACTGTAGATAAATATGGTAATACATCAGCTGCTTCAATTCCTATGGCTATGAACTATGCGTATGAGCAAGGTAAAATTAAAGCAGGAGATACTGTTTTATTTGATGCCTTTGGTGGAGGACTTACTTGGGGTTCTGCACTATTTAAATTTGCACCTAATAAGTAAATTTAACCACGCATATAAAAAAGGGAACAAGTTTTTACTTGTTCCCTTTTTTTATAACTACAATTTATAAATACTGAACTAATCCCATATAAAATATTGTTCCTGCAAAAATAGAAATCAAATAGTTTTTTAATGTTATATGTAAAATAGCTGTAAAAATAATAGCTCCTACTTCTTTTAAACCATGAGGTGCAATAACAAAATCAATATCTTTTATAGAATAAACAATTAAAATAGTCATAATAACTGCAGGAAAAAATCTTTCTATAAATACTATATAAGATGGAAGATCATTTTTTTTAAAAAATAAAAATGGCAAAAATCTTGTAAAATAATTAACAACAGTCATAATAGCAATTGCTAAATAAATCTCATAATTACTCATTTTCTATTCTTCTTCTAAATGTAAACATTAATAATAGTGCTAGAATAATTGAAATTATTAACATTTTATCACTAGGCACTGTAAATAATGCAATTAAAGAAGCAACTGCTCCAATAATAAAAGGAACCATATTTTGTAAGTTTTTATATTGTTCAATACATAGAACAACAAATAAAGCAGTTAATGAGAATTCTAATCCTGCTGTATTAAATTTTATATTTGAGCCTACTATTGCTCCAAGAGTTGAGCCTATAAACCAATAAGATTGATTAAAAGCTGTTAAAAAAAAATAATACCATCTTTTTTTTAATTGATCATCATCTTTTATTGTTGTGAGTAATGCATATGTTTCATCTGTTAAACCAAAAATTAAATATGGTTTCAACTTACCTGTTTTTTTGAATCTTTTTAACAAAGACAAACCATAAAAAGATTGTCTTATATTTATAAACCATGTAGCAATTGCAATATCTACAAATCCAGCTTTTGCATTAAAGAAATTGATAGCAACAAACTGCAAAGCCCCAGCATAAATAAATAAAGACATAAGTGGTGCTAAGTACCATGAATATTCAAAAGATACTAATAATAAACCAAAAGCAAAACCTAGAACACCATATCCCATCATAACAGGGATAGATACTTCAAATGCCTTTTTTATTTCATTCTTATATTTCAATCTAATAATTACTACTTGAATTTTTTATTATTAGGATTATTTTTAAATACATTCATAGAATTTTGCTCTTTATTTCTATTAAACTTATCAACAGTTGCAACTGAGTTTACATATAATATTGATTCTTCTACAACTATTTGGAAAATACAATGTAAAGGTACTTTTGCAACTGAACCAAAGTTTTCACTTCCATATCCAGCTTCAAATGTAAGGAAATCATCATTTACTTCAACTGTTGTATAAGTATAGTTACTTAAAATAAATAGCGAAAACTTTGCTAACTGATCTTTAATAGGTTTAGGAAGTTCAGGATTAAATACCATACCTTCAATATTTGCTGTAATTGAAAATTCTTTGTTACTATCTAGCAAGAATTCAATAGTTTCTTTTATTTGTTTACACACTAAGTTTTTATATTCTTCATTTTCTATAATATCTGTAATCATTATTTAATTCCATTTTAAAATTTTACTAGTATTATAACTTATGAAACAAATAATTATCCTTATTTTTATTACATTTACTATTACAAATAGTTTTGCCTATGAATTTAAACTAAATAAAAAAGATATGGAATATATTAATAACTCTCATAGAAAAAGTTTTATTGAAAATAGATTAGGGAAATACCAAACTTTAAAAACTAAAGTAAAAAATTATGAACTAATTAGAAAACTTTCTCATGTAAATACATTTATGAATAAAATATTCTCAAAACATGATATTGATTCCAAGTCATCAATTGACCACTGGGCAACACCTAAAGAGTTTTTATTACAAGGTCATGGAGATTGTGAGGATTATGCAATTTCTAAATACTTTACTCTTTTAGAGTTAGATATTCCAAAAGAAAAACTATATTTTGGAGTGGTAAAAGTAAAAGGCTCAAATACTTCACATATGGTATTACTATACCTTGAAAATAAAAATGCAACTCCACTTGTATTAGATAACTTAAGTTTTAGAGTAATTCCTCTAACAAAGAGAAAAAAATTGATTCCAAAATTTGCTTTTAATGAAATTGATTCCTATAAATTTACAAAAGAAAGATTTACAAAAAAAGTTAATGTAAACTGGGGGAAAGATGACAAGTGGAATAAACTTTTAAAAAGAGTTTATAAACATAATGAGTAATCATTTATTTCATCAAAATCAATCATTGCATTCATAAGTGCAATTTTTTCTGCTTCTTTTAACATATCTAAGCTAATGTCTTTTTCAATTAATAAATTATCATTTAAATATCTTTGTCGTGTAGTACCTTTTAAAAGACAAGATTTAGATGTAATCCAAGTGCCTTTATATAAAATAGCTATATTTGCAATACTTGTATCATGAACAATACCATTTTTTATAATAATAACCTCATCACAATTATCTCTTTTTTCAAAAAGAGTATCTAGTTTTTTTCTATTTGTAGATTTTTTCGAATATTGGATATCATCATCAAAAATTATTTTAAAAGATTTTATTTCTCTTTTTTTATACTCACTATATTGTACATCCAAAACACCTTCATCATTGTAAGTTACCTTACATTTTAAAAGCTTATTTGAGGGTGGATATATGTAATCTTGCAAATTGATATTTAAAGCTATTGTATTTGCTATACGGCTACAGTGATATGCTAGATTAAACACTTCATAGTCATCACATTTAATTGTTTCAAAATAAGTTTCTTTATTCATAATTCTCTTTTTTTAATATTTTAAAATGACTTTAAAAAGGTAGATATATTTTATCTTGAAGCTCTTCGTATTCTGATTCTACCTTTGAATCACTAGTTATTCCACCGCCACTTTTATAATATAATTCATCATCATTCTCTTCAATAAATCTAATCATAACAGATGAATCTAAAGACTTTCCATCATAAACTCCAAAAACTCCTGTATAAAAATCTCTTTTATAATTTTCAGTTTTTTCAAGCAATTCAATAGTTTTCTTTTTTGGAGTTCCTGTAATTGAACCAGCAGGAAGTAATGATGTTAAAATAGTACCAATATTTTCATGCCAATCTTCTTCTAAGTGTCCCGATATTTTAGATGAAACTTGAAGTAACTTTTTATCTCCAGCATTAATCTTATCAATATATCTAAACTTATCAACACGTACTTTTGAAGCAACAATTGATAAATCATTTCTTAGTAAATCCACAACCATTGTATGCTCAGCCATCTCTTTAATATCACCTAATATTTTTGCTTGGGCATTTGGTATAGAAGAATCAATTGTTCCTTTCATAGGATGAGTATAAATTTTATTTTTCTTTATTTCAATAAAACGCTCTGGAGAAAAACATACAAAATTTGTATTATCTTTTTTAAACCTTAGTTTAAATTTTGAATGAACTTTATCATAAATCTCATCTAAGGAATAATCAGTTTTTATTTTTGTTTTAGCTGTAAGATTTAAAAGATAAGAGTTTCCCATTTTGATCTGTTCTTGAAGAAAATCAAACTTTTTTTTGTACTCAATAAAAGAAATAGGCTCTTTTAATATTGTAGTTTTATCTTTGATTTTTGAAGTATGTTTTGAGTTTAGCTTATATTTTATTTCTTGTGGTAATTCTGATAATTTTTCAAGATAAAAATCTTTTAAGTCATAAGAGATAATAAATAAAAAAGGTTCTTTTTTTGAACCTAATTTATTTAATTTTTCTTCTAAAGTTTTATTTTGCAAGGTAAAATTTCTATTTTCTAGTTTTTATATTTATTTAATTAATTTTTTAAGAATTGCCATTCTTACAAGAACACCATTTGTTACTTGTTCTAAAATTTTATTTCTTGGATCTTTTAACATTTCATCTGAGATATCAACATTTCTATTTACAGGACCTGGATGTAAAAGTAATATATCACGATCTCCAAATGTTTGGCTTGTAATACAATAGTCTTTTGCATACTCTTGGATTGATTCAAAGAAGATTTCATTATGTCTTTCAAGTTGTGTTCTTAAACTCATAACAACATCAACCTCATCTATAATCTCTTTTATATGATCGTATTGTTTATGTTCTGTATGTTCTGCTTTAAAACAATCAGGTGCTACAAATACAACTTCCATTCCAAATCGTGGAAGTAGTCTTCTATTAGATCCTGCTACTCTTGAAGTTCTAACATCTCCTACAATGGCAACTTTTTTACCCTCTAAATCTTCATTGAAGTGTTCTCTTATTGTATAAAGATCTAATAAAGCTTGTGTGGGATGTGCATGTTTACCATCACCTGCATTTATAATTGGACAATCTACATGATCAACAAGTGTTCCAGGTAGTCCACAATCAGAGTGTCTCATAATAATAGCATCAGGTTTCATTGCATTTATATTTGCAACTGTATCAAAAATAGTTTCACCTTTGCTTCTTGAAGATGTGCCTACATCTAAAGATACAACTTCAGCTCCTAATCTTTTTGCAGCAATTTCAAAAGTACTTCTAGTTCTAGTTGAGTTTTCAAAAAACAGTGTTACAATAATTTTTCCATCTAAAATTTTATTAGATTTCATATCTTTAAACTTTTTTGCATCTTCAAAGAGTTCAATAATTTCTTCTACACTAAAGTCTGCCGTTCTAATTAAATGCTGCATATAATTCCCTCAATTTTAATTTGAATTGTATCAAAAAGCTCTTTAAAAATTAGAAAAACCCTGTATAATGAAAAACTTTTTTTTAGGATTTCTCAATGAAACTACAAACACTTATATTAGTACTTTTTACACTCTTTTTTACTGCATGTTCTATAAAACCACTTGAACCAGTAAAGTTTAAAACAATAAAAGAAGATATCTCTTTTACAAATGATATCAAGCCTATTTTAGATAATAGATGTGTATCTTGTCACTCATGTTATAACTCACCTTGTCAATTAAAACTTTCATCTTTTGAAGGCTTGCAAAGAGGTGCTTCAAAAGAAGATATTTATGCAAATAGGTTAAATGCAGCAAATCCTACAAGACTATTTACAGATGCCCTAAATAAAAAACAATGGAGGGAAAAAGGTTTTTTCTCTGTTACAGATACTCTTGTAAACTCTTTAGATAATTCAAAAGAGTCTATTATGATGCAATACCTTTTTCAAAAAGATAAAAACCCCTTAAATATAGGTGATTATTCTCCTGAAACAGATGAACTTTCTTGTTCTAAAAATAGTGATGAGCTTAATGAGTTCTTTGATGATAATCCACATAAAGGAATGCCTTATGGTTTTCCTGCATTAGAGAAAGAAGAGTACAATCTTTTAATGACTTGGCTAAAAAATGGCGCAAAAGATGATAGAGCTAAAAATATTATTCCAAAAAAAGAGCAAGTACAAATAAATAAATTTGAAGAGTTTTTAAATAATACAAGTATTAAGCATAAAGTAAGTGCTAGATATATTTATGAACACCTTTTTTTAGCTCATATATCTTTTGATGATAAAAGTGACAACTTTTATGAATTAGTTAGATCTAAAACTCCAAGTGAAAAAGAAGTAGAAATCATCGCTACAAAGTTTCCCTTTGATGAGATTAAAGAAGAGTTCTTCTATAGATTTAGAAAAATAGAATCAACAATAGTTCATAAAACACACATGGTTTATAAACTTAATGATGAAAAACTATTTAGATTTCAAGAACTATTTATAAAACTAAAATGGGATATAAAACCTTATTTAGCCTCTTATCATAAAGCTATTGCAGCTAATGGTTTAAAAGTTTTTGAGCAAATTCCTGCAAGAAGTAGATATGAGTTTATGCTTGATGATATTCACTATATAATTATGACATTTATTAGAGGACCTGTTTGTAAGGGACAAGTTGCACTTAATGTAATTCAAGATCATTTTTGGGTTATGTTTATGGATCCTAAATATGATATATCCTTACAAGATAGATTTTACTTACATGATAATTTAAAAAATCTATTTATTCCAAATCAATATGGAGATAATCCTAGTATTTTAAAAACTACTTCTATTTTAGATAATTATGAATTAGCAAAAAACTATCAAGTTAATAAATCTAAAATATACAAACAGTATTATACAAAAGGTATTGATATAGACTCTATTTGGAAGGGAAATAAAAAAGAAGTAAATGATTCTATACTAACAATATATCGGCACTTTGATTCTGCATCAGTTCATAAAGGAGCTTTAGGAAATATTCCAAAAACTTTATGGGTAATTGATTATCCTTTACTTGAACGTATATACTACTCTCTAGTTGCTGGTTTTGATATCTTTGGAAATACACCTCATCAATTGCTAGTGCGAAAGCATATGGATAGATTAAGAATTGAAGGAGAGAGTAACTTCTTAGAATACTTACCAAAATCTTCTAGAAAATCTTACTTTAAATCATGGTATCAAGGATGGTTAGCATCTGAATTAAGTGTTTATGTTCCCTCAGATGTTCAAAGTGCAATAGAGTATAAAAGTAGTGATTTTAAAGATGAGTTTGTACAAAAAGTCTTTAAGCATACAAAAATCAAAAAAGATTCAATCAATTTTATAAAAAAAGATTATCTTGATGTTAAAATAAGAGAAAAATATGAAAATAAAAAACAAATTGAAGAGACACTTAAGTCCCTAACTCTTCCAAATAGTTCAAAGATTATTGAAACCTTTACAGATTCAAAGTCAAATCTTGCTCATATTAGAATAAAAATGAATAATAAAAAAGATTTAGTTTACTCAATGGTTATAAATAGATGGCATAAAAACGTAGCTTTACTTTTTTTAGAAGATTCAAGACTAGATAGTAAAAAAGATACAGTAAATTATATAGAAGGTTTTATAGGCTCTTATCCAAATGTTTATGTAGAAGTTAATCAAGATGATTTAAGTGAATTTTTTAATCTAATAAAAAACTATAAAGATGATAAAATTGATAAAAAGCAGATTTTAAAATTTGCGATAAATAGAGCAAATCCAAACTTTTGGAAGAGTTTTGATTGGTTTAATAAGGAATTTAAAAAACAAGATAGTTTAAATTATGGATTAATGGATTTAAATAGATACATAAGTAAAGCAATTAATGATTAATTTATTAATAATTCGTTTAAATATTTTAGCTATAATCCTTTTATAAATAGAAACAAGTATATAAAAATTAGGAAATAGAATGATTGAACAAATAGATAAACAGTACGTACTTCAAACTTATGCAAGAAATTATGTAAATTTCAAAAAAGGTATAAATGCTACTTTATTTGATGATAAAGAAAATGATTATATTGATTTTACATCAGGTATTGGTGTAGTTTCTGTAGGTCATGGAAATAAAAGAGTTGCAGATGTTATTTATAATCAAGTAAGTAATATAACTCATATCTCAAATCTTTATGCAATTGAACCACAAGCCTTACTTGCAAAAAGAATAGCCCAACTATCAAGTATGGATGTTGGAGTATTTTTCTCTAACTCAGGAGCTGAAGCAAATGAAGGTGCGATTAAACTTGCTAGAAAATATGGAGAAACTCAATTTGAAAAGAAAAGATATAAAGTTATAACTTTAACTCACTCATTTCATGGAAGAACAATTACAACTGTAAAAGCAACAGGTCAAAAATCTATGCATACTCCAAACTTTGCTCCTTATCCAGAAGGTTTTTCATATAACCATGATATAGAAGATGTTTATAATGCAATAGATGACCAAACAGCAGCAGTTATGATTGAATTAGTTCAAGGAGAAGGTGGTGTTCAACCTTTAGAAAAACAAAAAGTTCAAGACTTAGCTAAGTTTTTAAAAGAGAAGAAAATTCTTCTTATTGTTGATGAGGTACAAACAGGAGTATTTAGAACAGGTGAATTTCTAGCTTCTAATTTATATGAAATTAATCCTGATATTATAACTATGGCAAAAGGTTTAGGTGGTGGTGTTCCTATTGGTGCAGTTGTTACAACTCATAAAGACATTTTAAGTGCTGGAGATCATGGTTCTACATTTGGTGGAAATTATTTAAGTACAAGTGCAGCTTTAGAAGTATTAAATATTTTAGAAGAAACTAAAGATTCTGGAGCATTAGATGAAACAATTATCCATTTTCAAGACAAAGTAACTAAGCTTTATGAAAACCATAAAAGACTATTTACAAAAACAGTTGGACTTGGTTTAATGAGAGGACTTAGAGTAATAGATGCAGAAACTTTAAGTGCAATTATAAAAGAAGCTTTTGACTGTGGAGTTATTGTACTTAAAGCAGGAAAACATACATTAAGATTATTACCACCTTTAACTATTTCAAAAGAAGAGATAAACGAAGGTTTTAAAAGGCTAGAAAATGCACTTTCAAAAATCAACTAATATCAAAGTACTATTATGTACTTTGATGTCATTAAATTTATTTTCACAAACTATTTTAAATGATGATTCAATTCTTTCAGAACCTAGAAAGAAAACTTTTGACTTATCAAAAGATCAAATTAAAGAAGATAGTTCAAAATTAAAAAAAGATTGGATTAATCCAATTCAGTATCAATTTACAAAGAATTTTGGTCAAGATTACAATACAGAAAAATCTGTAATTTCTATAAATCAACCTATTTTTCAAAGTGGTGGAATTTATCAAGCAATAAAATATGCGAACTCTACATATAAATATGCATCACTTGAAATTGAACAACAAAGAAAAGAGCTTATTAAACAGGCTGTAAATTTACTTTATAATATTGAAAAAACGAACTTAAATATAGAAAAAGCAAAATACTCTATAGAAAATGCAAAAATAGATGTAGATAGAAAAAAAGAGCAAGTATTAAATGGTTTTTTAGATGCTTCTTTTTTAGATAATGCACTTTTAGCATTAAATTCTACAAAAAATAGCTTAGTTGATTTAAAATATCAAAAGCAAGAGCTTATTAATAACTTCAATAATATATCTTCAAGCGATTATACAAAGTTTAAATTACCAACTTTTACTATTTCTTCAAAAGAACAGTTTATAAAAAACAATATTGAAATACAAAAAGCAAAAGCAGATATTACAAAAAAAGGAAACTTTTCATTTATGACTATGGCTAAGTATTTACCTAGTGTTAATGCTTATTATAATTATTCAAAATATCATGAAACAGATGACAATTCAAGTATCTCAAAAGAAAATACTCAAACATATGGTTTGACAGTAACTGTACCTTTTGATTCTAGAACTTTTAATGATATTGAAAGTAAAAAAATTGACTATTTAAAATCAAAACTTGATTTACAAAATACAATTATAGATGAAGAAACTTTTTTCAAAAATACTTTAGATAAAATTTCCATGATTGATGAAAGATTAAAAATTACACATGAAGATTTAGAGGTTTATAACTCTATTTTGGAAATTATAAATGAAGAGAAAGAAGCAGAGCTTAAAACACAAAGTGATTTAGATACTTTGCAGAATTCACAAAAAATCAAATCAATTGATTTAAAAACTTATGCAATTGATAAGCAAATAGCCCTACTTGACTTATATGTGAAATTACAATAAAAAAAGAAGTTTAGCTACTTCTTTTTTTCTTTAAAATTTAAATAATACTCAATCTCAGCTGGAGTTAATATCTTAATTGTATTTGTACTTCCTGGCATTCCTACTGGGTATCCTACTGTTGCTACATAAGTCCCTGTTTTATCAAGTAAACCTTTTATATCT
>NYWO01000079.1 GCA_002685075.1 Arcobacter sp. | reverse complement strand
GAGACTTATAATGAGTATTGAAAAAGGTAGAGAAATAACAATATCAGTTCTTAAATTTAATCCACGATCTAAGGTTTCTAAACCTCATTTCGTTGATTACAAATTAGAAGAAACTCCAGGGATGACTCTTTTTATTGCTTTAATGAAAATTAGAGAAGAGTATGATCCAGATTTATCATTTGACTTCGTATGTCGAGCAGGAATTTGTGGTTCTTGTGGAATGGTAGTAAATGGAAAACCTGCACTTGCATGTAGAACACTAATTGCAAATTACCCTACTGGAAATTTACAATTAATGCCAATGCCTGCATTTGAACTTATCAAAGATTTATCAGTTAATACTGGTAAATGGATGGATGCAATGTCTAAAAGAGTTGAATCTTGGATTGTTGATAATGGTGAAGAAAATGATATTACAAAACTTGAAGAGAGAGTTGATCCAGATGTAGCTGATGCGACTTTTGAACTTGATAGATGTATTGAGTGTGGAATTTGTGTTGCTTCTTGTGGTACTAAACTTATGAGACCTGATTTTGTTGGACCTGTTGGACTTAACAGAGTTGCAAGATTTGAAGTAGATCCTCATGATAAAAGAACTGCTGAAGATTTCTATGAACTAATTGGTGATGATGATGGAATCTTTGGTTGTATGTCTTTATTAGCTTGTGAAGATCACTGTCCAAAACACTTACCATTACAAAATAAAATAGCTTACTTAAGAAGAAAACTAGTAGCACTAAGATAATTACGAAAGAGGATTTTCCTCTTCGTATTTTCATTTATAAATGTAGAAAAAGTTAAGTATCAATCTATTGATATTTAACTTTTTGTATTTTAGGGAGATATAATGAGCTTAGCTAATGATTACTTTTTACTTTATCATGGGATAACATTTGAACAAAATTTAGATGTTGAATCTATTGATACAAACATAAATAATGATATATTTTCAATATATGCTTTAATATTAAGCACGACTAGAAAAAATTGTGATAAATTTTTACCATTAACATCATTTAAAACTTTTTGCCAACAATTAAATGTTAAAACACCTTCTAATATCAGTGAATTAAATCACTTACAACATAATATTGTAGAAAATATTAAAGAAACAAAATCAAAAGAATATATAGATACATTACATGAATCTTTTGAATATCTTAATAAATCAGAAGTTGTAAATAATGACGATTATCAAAAACTAATTTCATTATTTGATCATAAAGAACTAGATATTAATAATGAAGATATACCTTTAGAAAATGATGTTATTGAAAATGCAAAATTATCATTTAAAGAATTAAAACCAATGTTAGAAGAGATTGTAGAAGAGATTAGATCTTTAACAAAAAATGAAACTACTTTAAGTGAATTAACTCAAACAAATGATTATCTAAATAATCAAAAATTCTCTATTGGAATTACAGGTGTTATGAATGCAGGTAAATCTACTATGCTTAACGCTTTAATGGGTAAAGAGATTTTAGGAAGTGCCGTAGTTCCAGAAACTGCAAACTTAACAGTTGTAAAACACAATACTCATGAAAAAGCAAAAGTATTTTATTGGAATACTCAAGAGTGGAATAAAATCGAAACAGCTGCTTTAGAGCTTGAATCTATGAGAGATTATGTAAATGAAACAATTGCAACATTTGGTGATGAACTAAACTCTTATATTCAAAAAGAGTCAAGATTTGATGAAGTTGATATAAATGATCTTTCATTATATACATCTGCTGAAGCTGAGGGTAAAAGATGTAATCTTGTAAAATATGTAGAATTAGGTTCAAATTTAGACTTCTTATCAGATGGAATTGAAATAGTTGATACACCAGGTCTTGACGATCCTGTTATTCAAAGAGAAGAAATCACTAAAGAATATATTTCTCAATGTGATATGATGCTTCATCTTATGAATGTATCTCAAAGTGCGACATTAAAAGATGTTGAGTTTATAATTGATGCCCTACTTTATCAAAATATATCAAAACTATTAGTGGTAATTACAAGAGCAGATACTGTTTCAAAAGAACAGTTAGAAGAAGTAATAACTTATACAAAATCCTCAATTGAAAAACAATTAAAAGCTCAAAATAAAGATTCACAACTTGATTATATTTTAAAAACAATTAAATTTATTCCAATCTCAGGAAAAATGGCTTTATTGCATAGAACAGGTAGAGAAGAAGAAGCTTTGGAAGCTGGATTTACTTTAGAAGACACTGGAATTTTAGAGATTGAAAACTATTTAAATGAAACACTTTTTGGTTCTAGTTCACAAAAGGGTGAAATTATTATCCAATCTGCAAAAACTCAACTTTTAAAAACATTAGAAAAGAAGAATTTATCTTTAAACTATGAATTAAAACTTTTATCAAAATCAAAAGAAGAATTAGAGCTTGAATTAAAAGAGTTTGAAAAAAAGAAAATAGTAAATAAAAGAATCTTTGATGCAATGAATGAAGATATTATTTATTATAAAAATGATGCAAAAAACTATATTGACTCTCTTGAAACATTTTTAGAAAGTGAATTAGTTGATCTTCAAACAGTTATAAAACAAAGAGTTATTTCAGATGTTAGATATAGTTTTGAAAAAACAAAGAGGAAACCAGAAAACTCAAGAATAAAAGTAATAGTTGAAACTGCAATTAAAGATGGAATTATTGATGTAATTAGAGATTATAGATATAAATTTATTTTGAAATCTCAAAGTATTGGTGAACAATGTGAACAAAAATATCAAGATTTTGGTTTTGTAATGGGTCATAAAAATGATAACTTTGATGCTAGAGGATTTTTCCAAGATGATTTTAAATCAGGATTCTTAACTTCAAATAATGAAATTTTAATTTCACAAATAACAGGAGCTGTTTCTAAATCAAAGGCAGCTAAGTTAAATGAATTAGATAGAGAAATAGAAAATTTTATTAAGGGTCAATTTAAAGGCATAGAAGAGAATATAAAAACTAAAGCAAATAAAGTTTCAAATCATTTAGTAGAAACATTTTTTGAGACATTAAATGCACCATTAAATCGAGTTAAACAAAAACTTGAAGATGAAGAAAATATCTTACAAAATCAAATAAAATCTTTTGAAGACAATGATAAAAATAGAGCAAATTTATCTATAGAAATACATAAAAAAATAAAGAATTTAAAGCAAATTTCTTCTGATATTAAAGGACTAAAATAATGAGTGCAAATTTAAAAATATTAGATAGTTTTATTAATGAGTTTAAAGATACTTATAAAGAAATTGAAATAATTTATGATGAAGGCTTATTAGGTGATATCAAAAAAATCGAAGACCAACTTCTTAATCAGAAGTTTTTTCCTTCAAAACAATTAGAGAGTATTTTACAAAAGCAAATTAGACGTGCAAGATTTCCAATGGAAGTTGCTATTACTGGACAATTTTCAGCTGGTAAATCAACATTTTTGAATGCCCTACTTTCAAAAAATATTCTTCCAACTGGAATTACACCAGTTACTTCAAAAGTAAACTTTATTAACTATGGAGAAGAGTATAAACTTAAAATCACTTATTATTCTGGAGCTCAAGAGTATGCACCAATTGAAGCTATTGCAGATTTTACTGATCAAAGATCTGAAGATATGAAAGATATTAAATATCTTACTTTATATGCACCTATGGATATTTTAAAAGAGATATCATTTGTAGATACTCCAGGACTTAATTCGCAATCTCAAAGTGATACAGATACAACAAGAAGTGTATTAAGAGATGTTGGCGGAATTATCTGGCTTACACTTATTGATAATGCAGGGAAACAATCAGAAGCAAAAGTACTTGAAGAGTATATGCAACTTTTCAAAGATAAATCTTTATGTGTTTTAAATCAAAAAGATAAGTTCTCACAAGAACAAGTAGAAACAACTACAAAATACGTATCAGAGAAATTTGGAAAATATTTTGCACAAGTAACTCCAATATCAGCAAAAATGGCACTAGATGCAAGAGCAGTTCAAAAAACAGTTCTTATTGAAGATTCTATTGATTCTATTTTAAAAGATTTTAAAAAAGATTTAAATGCAAATTTAAATGCCGATACTTTAAATTTCTTTGAAGAAAAATATGATGCTTTTCAAAATAAATTAAAAGAGATTAAATACTCAGATATATCTTCAAATTTAAAACTATTACAAGATTCAAATATTCAAGAAGTATTAGATTTTATTGAAAATGAAATGAGACCAAAAGCAGCAGAATCAAAAGAATATGCAATTAAAAAAGATTTAAAAGGTATCTGCGATATTTTAATAAAAGAGTACCAAACAATAATTGGGGTATATGATGCATTATGTACTGTTTTAAAATCTTGTGAAGAAAAAGTACTTAAACAATTTGACGAAATTCATAGCAAGCATTCAAAAGAATTATTTACTATTTATAACTCATTAGAAAGTATTATGGAAAAAGTAGCAAATGAAACTTATAAGAATATTCAAAGAAGACCAGCCTTTAGATTTGAAGAATCATCAGGTGGGTTTTTAAAATCTGAAAAGATTCAAAAAATTGAGTTTGAAACATATTGGATAAATGCAGATAATATTTATAAGAACTTATTTTATGATGATCAAACTATTGATAAAATGTTTAAAAGATCAATCAAACTTCTTAAAAATGTTGAGCTAAATACAGATGAGGCTTTTAGAGAAGTTTATAGACATATAAAAACCGAAGTACAAAAATGGCAAGAGCCTTATGAACTTATTAAAAAAAACAGAGAAATTGCCTCAGATACTGAGTTTTCAAATACAAGACACTTTGCAGCAAAAGTATATGAAAATGTATTAAGATCATATCATCGAGCAATTTTAGAAAATATTTCAGCTTTAAGAAAAAAATTTGCTTATTTTAATGGAGCATTATCTTATTCATATATTCAAACAACACAAGCAACTATTGCATATTTTGAAGAACAAATCAAAGAATCTGAAGAGTTATATAAAAAAGAACCAACTAGATTTGCAATACAACATCCAAGAGAAGATGAAATCCTTGCAAAACTAAAAGCAAATTTTGGTTTTGATAAAATCGAAGATTTCTTAACTTCAAGAAGAAACTATTTATTTAAAATTGCTAAATATTCAAAAGAGCAATATATAGATATAAATGAAGATAGAATCAGCTTTGTAAAATCTAAAGAAGCAGAATATATTCAAAAAATTAAAGACCTAGAAAAAATTAAAGAAGAAATCTAATCTTGAGATTTCTTCTTTTTCTAGCTATATTTTTAGTTTTAAACTTAAATGCCCAAGAATCAAAACTTAGTGTTAAGTTTTTTGGAACATTAGGTGGTGTTTATAATGATAATCAAAAGTATATATTCACAAAAGGTCCTCATAGTAAAGATGGTTCATCAAAAAAAATAAATACATATATAGATAGCGTACTTGGAACTCAAGCTACCTATAAATTTAATGATAGTTTATCTTTTATAACACAAGCCATCGTAAGAAAAAATGATTTTGGTGATATAAAACCATCTATTGAATCAAGTTACTTAAGATATGACACAAATGAAAATTTTATTTTTAAAATAGGTCGAATTAAACTACCTTATTATAAAAACTCTGATAATAATAATATTGGATACTCTAAACTTATGATTAGAGAGCCAATTGAAGTATATGGACAAATGCCATTTGATATATATGATGGTGCAGAATTTATTTACTCTAATATTATAAATGAATATTTCTACACAATTCAAGGAAGTTATGGTCAAGAAAAATTTGATATCCCTATACAAACTTTAAATGAAGTATTTAACAATGAAATAAAAGAGTTAAAAGCAATAAATTTTACTTTTGGAAATGATATTATTGAAGCTAGAACTTCATACTTACATGGAAAAATATCAACATCTAATTCAAGTATTGACAAACTATTCTTAGGTTTAAGACAAGCTAATTTAAATAATTTAGCTAGTAAATATGAAATGAAAGATAAAAAAGCAGAATATTTTGGATTAGGTTTATTTATAAATTATGAGAATTTTATTTTTTCTAGTGAATACGCTAAAAGAAAAGTTGATTCATTTTACTTAGGTACTTCTGGCTATTACACAACATTTGGTTATAGATTTGGATCTTTGATACCATATTTTACGTATGCAAAAGTTAAAATGGATAAAAACACATCAATAAATACTAATACACCTTTAGATAACTTAATAGGAATACAAAATGTTGCACAAGATACAAAAACATTAGGTTTTAAATATCATATAAATCAAAATATGGATTTTAAATTTGAATATCAAAGAATTAGACCTAAAGGTCTTAATGGAGGATTTAATCTAAATTCAACAGGTGATTATGAAAACTCAAACTCTAATATCTATTCTTTTGTAATAGATTTTGTATTTTAAGAGCTTTGTTATGAAATTAATTCCATTAATCTTATTATTTACATTAACAACTTTACTTTATGCAGAAATTATAGTTGTTACAAACAAAAATTCTGATATAAATAACTTAACTAAACAATCAATTAAATATTTGTACTTAGCAAAAGTAAATAAAATCAATGATATAAGAATCAAACCTTTTTTATCAAAAGATAAGAAATTACATGAAAGATTTATTAATAATATAATAGATAAAGATATAGAACAATATAGTAGTTATTGGGCAAGATTAGTTTTTACGGGAAGAGAAGCCATTCCTAGAAGACTTAGTTTTAAAGAAATAAAACAGAAACTAAATGAAAAAAATACAATTATATATATTGATAAAAAAGATATGAATAAAAACTGGAAAATAATATATGGAAAATAATATATGAAAAATAAATCTATAAATTTTTTTAAAAAATTAGTCAAATATTATAATTCATTGTCAATTCTTAAAAAATTTTTAATACCTTCAATGACTGGTTTTATGTTTTTTTTACTCTTTTATTTATATATTTTATCTAATACTACATATATGAAAAAAACGATCTATCAAATAAATAAAGAAACTATTCCTATTTATGAAACTATTTATAATAATGAATTTTTATTACAAAAGATCTCTTTTGAACTTCATAGTGCAGTTGTTGCAAAAGAATTAGATTGGGTAAAAAAAACAAATACTTATGCAAATACAATTCAAAAAAGTTTACAGAATCTTAAAAGTACTACTTTTAAAAATAGAATATTTGAAATAGAAAAAGCATTTAATGAGTACTATATAGAGGCTAGTGAATTATCAGAAGATTTAATTAAAGACAATAATACCTATGATTATATACATATAAAAACACTTTTAGTTGTAAATAAATATAACAAAATTTTAGAACTTTTTAAAAGCACAAGAGAAATAATCAAAGGCGATATCAAAAACGAAGTTACATTAATTTATTCAACATCAAGCAGAGTTTTATTTGATAGTAGTTATGCTTTTATTTTATGGTTATTTTTATCTTCATTAGGACTTTATTATATCTATAAAGATATGAGTTCTAGAATAGAACAAATTGTAGAGGAAGCAGAAAATATTTCTCAAGGAAAAGCAAATTTTCATAAAAGGTTATCTTCTATTTCTACAGATGAATTAGGACTTATTGTAAATTCAATTAATACTTTTATCTCAAAACTTGAAAAAAATCATGAAGACTTAGAAGTAGCAAAAAATGACATCAAGCGTTTTATTGCAGATACTGTACACCAAATTAGAACTCCTTTATCTAGTATTTTGATGAATGCAGAAATGATACGACATTTACAAAAAGATGAATCTTTTACATCCTATATTGATTCAATTGATGCTTCTATAAATATGCTATCAAATTCTTATGAAGATTTGTCATATATAACTTCTTCTGATTCAATTAAATATAATCCTAATTATCTATCTTTAAGTGAAATGCTTGAAAAAAGAATTGAATTCTTTGAAACTGTTTGTAAAATGAATTTAAAAGAAATAGAATCAAGTATTGACGCAAATATTTATGCCTATATCAATATCGTTGAATGTGAAAGAATAATTGATAATAATATAGCAAATGCAATCAAATATGCTGAAATTGAAAAGCCTATTTATATTAATTTATATAAATCAAAAAATAGTGATAAAATTATCTTAGAATTTAGAAGTTTTGCAAAAGAAATAAAAAATAAAAATAAAATATTTGAAAAAAACTATAGAGAAGAAGAATCAAAAAGAGGTTTAGGATTAGGTTTAAATATTGTAAAAAACATATGTGATAAATATAATATTTTATATAAAGCAAGCTATAAAGATAAGCAGAATATTTTTACTTACACTTTTAATAAAATACTAAATGATAGGATTAATTTAAATTGAAATTAAAGTATATACAACACTATCCTCAAGAGATACAAAATCAAATTCAAGAGTTAATAGACAAAGATAAATTAGGTGATTACTTAAGAAAAAGATATCCTAAAAAACATGAGATTAAAACCGATAAAGCTTTATACGCTTATGTTATGGATTTTAAAAATGAGTATTTTAAAAAATCTCAAGTTTCAAAAGTTATATATGATGGAAAAATAAATGTTATTAGCAATGCACTTGGAATGCATACAATTATCTCAAGGGTTCAAGGAAGCAAACTAAAATCAAAAAATGAAATACGAGTTGCATCTATGTTTAAAAATGCACCTGAAAAGTTTTTAGAAATGATTATAGTTCATGAGTTATGTCATTTCAAAGAAAAAGAACATAATAAAGCTTTTTATAATTTATGTACGTTTATACAAGAAGATTATCATCAAGTTGAGTTTGATTTAAGGGTTTATTTAATTCACTTAGATTTATATGGAAAGTTGTATTAACTCTCCATATTTATTTAATGTTTAGTAAGTTTACTTTTCTAACTCAACAGTATTTAAGTACTCTCTAAAAGAGTTTTGACCTAAGTTATCATTTCCATAAGAAGCAATTAAATCACCAACAAAATCAACAAGTTTAGAAGCTTCAACTTTAACACCTGTTTTATGAGCAATTCTACTTCCTTTTGCACCTTGAAGCTGTCCGCCTAATAAAACATCATAACCTTCAACTCTTTTTCCATCTTCATCTCTTACTTTAGTTCCAACAAAACCAATGTCAGAAATTTGTGGGTGTGAACATCCATTTCCACAACCTGAAATTGCAATCATTACAGTTTCTGTAAAATCAGGATTTTTTTCTTCTAATTCTAATACTACTTTTTTAGCATACTCTTTTGTTTCAGTAATACCAAACTTACAGAATTCTCTACCTGTACATGACTGTAATCTTGCTCTAAAAGGACTCGGAGCATAAGGATATCCTAATGCATCAATTTCATCTGCTAAAACTTGAGCATCAGCATCTTTTACACCATAGATAATGAAGTTTTGAGTAGAAGTTAAAGCCATTCCACCTGCATTATATTTATTACAAATATCACTTATTGTTTTAAAATCTTCACCATCAACTCTTCCTGAATTTGTAGCAAATCCAATAAATGATTCACCTTCTTGTTTAGCTTTATGAATACCAAAATGGTTTCTATTTTCTAAAGGAGTAATTTCTGGTTCTTCTAAACCATCTTGTAATTCATAGCCAATAACTTTTTCAATTTCATCTACAAATTTTTCTAATCCCCACTCGTTTACTAAGTGTCTAACTCTTGCTTTATTTCTATTTGCTCTATTTCCATAATCTCTAAAGATTTCAGCACATGCAACTGCTACATCTTTTACTTGTTCGGGTTTTACGTACTTTTTTGTTCTTAATGCAATTTGCTTAGATTTTGAAAGTCCACCAGCAAGCGTTAAATCAAAGAGAACTTCACCTTTTTCATTTTTAAATGCAGTAAATGCTACATCTTGAATTTCATGCGCAGCAGCATGTTTTGAACATCCAGAAATTCCAATTTTATATTTTCTTGGGAAATTACAGAATCTATCTTCGTTTTCATCAAAATAAGTATCAACTTCACGTGCAAGAATACTAGCATCAATAATTTCATCAGCATCAATTCCACCAACAGGAGAAGTCATAATAGGTCTAGGACCATCACCAGAAGCCATTCTAGAAGTTAATCCTACTGAATCTAAAAGTTTAAAAATTGCAGGAATATCTTTGATTTGAATATAGTGGAATTGAATATTTTGTCTATCTGTAATATCAACTAAACCTTGAGCATATTCAAGTCCAATCTTTGCCATTACAGCTAATTGTTCTTGATTCATTTTAGTATCAGTTAATTTGATTCTTTTCATAAAGTATTTTTCATCTTCAGTTTCATCTGCATTAATATGTGGATACATACCATACCATTTTAATAAGCCAATATATTCATCACTTAAAGGTATTCCCTCTTGTGCTTCTTTAAACATATCTTCAACAACATGTAAAGGATTTCTAGAAGCTTTTAGCTGTTCAACAGCTGATAATTCTTTTTCTGCCATAAAGGACTCCTAATATTTATATCTTTTAAATTAATTTCTGAAATTATAACATATAATTTTAAATATACTATTAAATTAATCTTGATTATTTTACATTGGTATTAATTTTAGACTAAAAAAAAGTAAGAGAAATAAATTTCTCTTACTTTTTCAAATTAAATATATTGATTTTAGTAACTTAAGTTTTGGTATTCTTTATTTAATAAACCCTTTGCTACATCCATTGGTTTTGCAACTGTAATACCATTTAGTAATACTGATTTATCTTTTCCCATATTTGGTAAGTATAATGGACAAACATTAACTTTTGCACCTTGTTTCATAATTGCTTTTAACATCATTTTAGGGCTTTTGTCTTGTGGCTTTAAAACAGTACTTTTCATACCCTTAACAGCTAAATCTCCAGCTGATGAACATAAAGTCATATTAACTTCTTTCTTTTGTTTTAATGTCATCATTGATAAAACCATTGCCATCATTTGAGTTTGAGCATCAGGTGATGTAACTACAACATTTAAACCTTTTGCAGAGTTAGCACTTAATAAATTTGGGATAAATAGCATTGCTGCTAGTGTAATTGCGAATATTTTTTTCATATTTTTTTCCTTTTAAAATATATTTCAAAAGGATTATAATGATTTAATACTTATTATATAATTAATTTTTATAATATTTACATAAGATTTTCTTATATGAGTATATATTTAAATGAAACTATAGATTACTTTTAGTAAGTTAAATTTTGGAAATCTTTATCTAAAAGTTCTTTTGCTCCACCTACTGGTGTTGCTATTGTAATTCCTTTTAATGAAATGTTCTACTTCCACTTATGTAAAATTAATATAATCAACAATTAGAATCTAAAATAATCAAAGAAAAATAGATATTTCACTATAATATAACAAACTAATAATACTAAGAGAAAATATGAAACTATCAAATAAACAATTAGAAGATTTCAATACAAATGGCTTTTTAATCTTAAAAAACTTTGCAAATGAAGAACTATGTAATAATATTTTAAAAAAAGCAAAAGAACACTTGCAAAGAAAAGAAGCTCCAATTGAGAGTGAACAAGAATATATGAATGTAGATGAAAAAAAAATTACAGTTAGAAGGTTAAGACAAGTTTATAAGAGAGAAGAAGTATTTAGAGATTGGATGACAAATAAAGAAATCAGACCAGTTTTAAAACAAATATTAAATGATACACCCGTACTTACTTTAGCTCATCATAATTCAATAATGACTAAATTACCACATGAAAGTACAAGAACGTATTGGCATCAAGATAGAAGATATTGGCATTTTAATGGTGATAACTTAGTTTCTGTATGGCTTAGCTTAGGTAATGAATTCTTAGAAAATGGACTTTTAGAATTTATTCCTGCATCACATAAAATTCAATTCTCAAAAGATAGATTCGATGAAGATTCAAATTTTTTAGATGAAAATAAAGAAAATCAAGAACTTATAAAAACAAAAACATCACAAAACCTTAGGAAAGGTGATGTAGTTTTATTTCATTGTAAAACTTTACATCATGCTAGTAAAAACCAAAGTGACGATGCAAAAATTTCATTTGTTTATACAGTTCGAGCACAAGCGAATACTCCTATTAAAAATACAAGAAGTGATTCAGAGGAGATAGTTCTTGACTAGTGATTTAATAAAACTTTTAAAAGAAAAAACTAAACTATCAAATACATCAATTGAAAATATTATCACATTACTAGATGAAGGTTGTACTATTCCTTTTATTGCTAGATATAGAAAAGAGAAAACAGGGAATGCAACAGATGAAGACTTAAGAGCTTTTGAGGAAGTTTTTAATTATTCCAAAAAACTTTTAAAAAGAAAAGAAGATGTTCTAAATCTTTTAGATGAAAAAAACTTTTTAAACGAAAAGATAAAAAACTCTATTAGTGAAGCTAAAACTATACAAGTTTTAGAAGATATTTATGCCCCTTTTAAAGATAAAAAATCTTCAAGAACAAGTGATGCAATTGCTAATGGACTAGAACCTTTAGCAAATATAATCCAATCTTTAAAATACACTAATGAAGAGATAAATCAAAAAGCAAAACAGTTTACTTCAAAAAATATCAAATCTTCAGATGAAGCAATACAAGGTGCTAAAGATATAATAGCCCAAAGATATGCAGATGATTTTAAATCAAAAGAGATTGTAAGAAAGCTTATATCTTCATGGGGTGAACTTCAAATAAAAGAAGGGAAAGAGTTTGATAAAAATGGAGTTTATACAAACTTTGTAAATAAAGCTGAAAAAATAAAATATATCAAGTCTCATAGAGTCTTAGCCATTTTAAGAGCAGTAAATGAAAAAGAACTTTCTATAAAAATAGAAATTGATGAAAACTATATTTTAGAAAATATAAAAAAATACAAAATACCACAATGGGCATCGAGTTCTAAAGATATAGTTTTTGAAAGCTATAAAGATGGATTAAAAAGATTACTTCTACCTAGTTTAAAAAGAGAAGCTATAAACACTATAAAAGAAAAAGCAAGTGCAGAGGCTATTGAACTTTTTGGTAAAAATTTAAAAGAACTACTTCAAACAGCACCTTTAATAAATCAAGTAATTTTAGGAATGGATCCAGGTTTTGTATCAGGATGTAAACTAGCAGTTATTGATGAAAATGGTATTTATCTAGATTCAAATGTTATCTATCCTACAAAACCAAGAGAAGATATAAAAACTTCATCAAAAGTTATATTAGACTTAATCAAAAAATATAATATAACATCAATTGCAATTGGTAATGGAACAGCATCAAGAGAAACAGCAGAGTTTGTATCTAATTTAATAAAAGAAAACAATCTAGATATAAACTTTGCAATCGTAAGTGAAATTGGAGCAAGTGTTTATTCAGCATCTAAAATAGCTCAAGAAGAATATCCAAACCTAGATGTGACAATTAGAGGAGCTATTTCAATAGCTGGACGACTTCGTGACCCAATGGCAACGCTAGTGAAGATTGACCCAAAATCTTTAGGAATTGGTCAATACCAACATGATGTAAACCAAAAAGAGTTAGGTTTAAAACTAGAGAATACTACAGTGGATTTAGTAAATAAAGTAGGAGTTGATTTAAACTCTGCTTCATATAAACTACTCTCTTTTATCTCAGGTATTTCAGAAAAACTAGCTAAAAATATTATTGAGCATAGAGATGGTATCAAGAAGTTTAATAGTAAAAATGAACTACTAAAAGTAAAAGGTTTAGGTGCAAAAGCATATGAACAAGCAGTAGGGTTCCGTAGAATCAAAGATGGAAAATCAATCCTAGATAATACAGCTATTCACCCAGAAGATTACACAGTAACGAAAAACCTACAAAAGAAATACAATATAGAAGATATAAGAGATAATCAAATAGAGCAAATAGCAAATGAGCTAAATACAACACCACTAAAACTAAGGGATATTATCCAAGAGTTAAAAAAACCAGGATACGATGTAAGAAGTGAATTTAATCAAGTGAAATTTGCAAGCGATGTTACAAAACTAGAAGACTTAAAAGAGGGATTTATTCTAAGTGGAATAGTTAGAAATATCACAGATTTTGGAGCTTTTGTAGATATTGGTTTAAAAAATGACGCCCTACTTCATATCTCACAAATATCTGCAAAAAGAATATCTCATCCTAGTGAAGTTTTGAGTATCAATCAGGACTTGGAAAAGATTAAAGTTGTTAGTGTTGATTTAGAGAAGCAAAGAGTTGGATTGAGTTTAAAATAGATTTATTAAAAGTATTAGAATGACCGATTCATCCTGAAAACTGATGATAGTAGGACATAATAGACTAATTACCTAGTTGTATCGTGAAGAAAAGGTCATTAAAATAATATTTAATATATTTATAAAGCTATAAAAATATTAAATATGTAATTTTCTTTTAGTAATTCCTAAAAATAGACCTTTAAATATAAAACTATAAGTAAGATAAAAAATTATTTAATAATGTATTTTAAGTCATATAGGACTATAATGTCCCACTAATAAATAGTCATATATAAGGAGTAACATTATGGCACTAGTCTTAAAAAAAGATGAGAAAATAGAAACACTAGTTAATAAACTAGGTAGAGATTGCAAAAAAGATGAAAATGAAAACCAAAATAAAAAGAAACTAACACATCCAATGCCAACAACTGAACAATATATTAAAAATATGTTAAATGTTTGATTGAAAAAATAAATATAAATAGGATATTTAAGAAATAACATGAGCAAGTATCAATTTTTACCTTTAAAAGATGAAAAAGAGTTTGAATCCTTAGTGAATGACCTATGCGTAGAAAAGTATGATATTGAATTTCAAGTTTATGGCAGAAAAGGTCAAAAGCAAAGAGGGATAGATGGGCTCTCTTTTTCTAAAGATAAAAAACAAAGAGTTTATCAATGTAAAAATAAAATCATTGCTAGAGATGATAAAAAAATTCAAGTAGAACTTTTAAACGATATTGAAGATGAAGTAGCATCAGCTAGTGCTGAATTTCAAAATATTCATACATTTATTTTCGCAAATTCTTTTAAGCAAGATACTGCTTTACAAGACAAAGCAATAGACTTAACTAACCACTATGGATTTACAATTATTGTATGGAGTTGGGAAGAGATTGAAGGTTTGCTTGAAAAGCACTTGAATGTAGCAAAACAGTATTACCCAGAGATATTTAATAAAAATATATTATCAGAAATTGATATTAAGCATAGATTTCAAGAAAACTCTGTGACATTACTTTCTTCAATGAACTCTTATATTGAAAAAAGTTTTATTGATATGCCAGAAATTAATCAAATAACTGATTTTATAAATAGTGAAAACTTTGATGATAGATTATTGGTTTTAACAGGTAAAGCAGGTATTGGAAAAACAGCAATATTAAGTAAGATTCAAAGTATTCTTTTAGAAAACAACACTGTTTACTTAAGTATTAAAAGTGATAAGTTTGAGATAGAGAGTAAAGAATCATTGTATAGCTTTTTTGGAGTGAATAATATTTTGCTTTCTATAAAAAAACTAACAAGAAAAGAGAAGGTTATTGTACTAATAGACCAGCTTGATGCTTTATCTTTAACAATGTCATCAAATAAAAAAGTAATCAACATAATCTTAGAGTTTATAGAACAGTTAAAAAATATTTCAAATGTAAAAGTAATTGTTTCTATCAGAGAATATGATTTAAGAAATGATCCCTTGTTTAAAAGTTTAAACGATACAAATATTATAACCACACAGCTATTAAATTTTGAATATGTCAGCAATAAACTAAAATCTTTTGTCAAAGAATCTACAAAATTAAACAACACTTTGGTTGAGCTATTAAGAACACCTTTACATCTTTCAATTTTTATTGAGCTATACCCTAGCGATGATAGTTGTATATCTATTAAAACTCTACAAGACCTATATAGTAAATTCTGGAAACAAAAAATTCAAGATAGAAGTTTAGATAAAACTTTGAGACAAAATACTGTTGAATTATTAAAGTCAATAGTTAATAAGATGAATGAATTAAATAAAATAGAGGTTCCTAAGTTATATTTTGAGGACAAATTTGAAGATGAAATTGCTCTTTTATTAAGTAAAGGGATTTTGAAAGAAGAAAAGAAAAAAATATCTTTTTTTCATCAAACTTTTTATGATTATGTATTTGCAAGAGATTTTGCACAAAAAGACATGTCTCTGTATAAATATATATTAACAACTACTCAAGACTTAAACATAAGGGAACAGTTTAAACAGATTATTCAATTTTTAAGAGGGACAGATGAGGATAAATACTTGTCTGAACTTGAAAATATACTCTATTCAGATGAAATAAGATTCCATATAAAACTGTTATTAATCTCTTATCTTGGAAGCCTTGAAAAGCCAACAGATGAAGAATTTACTTTTATTCAAAAACTTTTTAAAGATAAGGCAGACTATGAAAAGTATTTTATTGAGAGTTGGATATCTTCTGATTGGCTTATATATTTAAAAGAAGCAGATTTTTTTAATACTGAAAATTTTAAAAAGTACAACCTACAAAATAGATTAGAAACTTTTGTAAATAAAGAAACAGATTTGATATTTGATATATTAGATAATTGTCAATGTGAAGAGAAAATAAGAAATGTTTCAATAATCAATAGTTTCAATAGATTAGATAATTGGAATGACACAAGTTTTGAAATATTGAAAAAATATAATAGTTTATTATATGAAGGTGACATTTATTACTATGACTTTAAAAAGCTTTATGAGGAAATTTATCTACATGATAAAGAATATGCCATAAATATATTTTTCAATTATTTGAATACTCGTATTGAGGGAGTAGATGACGTTGATAAAAAAGAGTTATTAGACCATGATTGGTATGAGATATTTAATTTTTTATTGGAACAAAAAAAGATAGATATATTACAAAGGCTTTTAGAATCAATCCAAACAATCAGTAATAAGTTTAAAAACGAATACTCTAAAAAAGAATTTTTGATTACAGATAAAATTTTTGATTCATTTATGTGGCAATTTGATGATTTACATAATAGTTCTTGGAGGCTATATAGGAAAACACTAGATAAAGTATCTCAGTTAGCCGTAGATGACAAGGAAAGTTTTTTAAAACTTATCCAACCTTATCAAGACACTCATTATCTTTCACTGATTACATTTTTAATATTTGGATATTCTAAAGACCCTAAAGAATATAAAAATGAAATATTAAGCTTATTTACAAATATAAAGCTTTTAGAAGAACTGTCATTTAGTCAAGATGATGGATATGAGTTTGCATTACTATTAAATAAGTCTTTTAAACTTTTTGATGGAAAAGAACAAAAAAAAATCTTAAATTCAATTATACAGGTGAATCCAGAATTTGAAAATAGTTACTATCCAGGTAAATGTCATGGTACATATAAAGGCGAACAAAAATATAAACTTCTATATCAACTTGAAATAGATGATATAAAAAAATTTGGTTATTTTAAAAAATATCAAGAACTGCAAAGAAAGTTTTCTTGGTATAAATTTGAAAAAACTCATAAATCAAATGGTGGATGGGTTGGAACACCTTTAAGTAATGATGCTTACTCAAAGATGAGTTTAAATAATTGGCTTCAATCAATGAAAGTATTTGATGGTAAAAAAACAAGAAAAAACAGAGATAGTTTTATGAGTGGAGGTAAAACTGAACATCATAGGCAATTTGAAAAAGAAGTGACGGAAAATCCAAATAATTTTTTTGATTTTTTATTGCAATTGAAATCTAAAAATATTCATCCAGATTATTTATCTGCTGGATTAAGCGGACTTATCGTATCAAATTATAACGAAGAAAAAGTATTACAAATAATTCATTTGTATTCAGATATTGATGATAAATGGTTAAAACGAACGATACTCAAAGCTATAAAATACTTGAATAGTAAAAATAAATTTGATATGAGTTTATTAGATATTTTAGAATCTAGTAAAGCTATAAAATATGAAGGTTTAGTGAGGGATGCAACTAAATTTCAAACTATACATGACCACATGTCTAGTTCAATAAATTCTTTTGAAGGTGATTTTGCAGAATTATTGCCTTTAATTTATAAACATGTATTTGAAAATGAAAATGCTAAAAAGAGAGTTCTTGACCTTATTAATTATGTTATCGCAAAAAATATTGACTTTGTCATATTTGGCTTCCTAAGAACCATAGGCAATATAGAATCTGTTGATAAACCTTTATTTACGAAGCTACTAGTTGATTTAATAGAAAAAGATAAAATAGGACAAGTTGCAATTTATTCTTTACAAAATTTTCATTATCTATATATGAATAAATTTGTTTCTAAAGAACAAGTCATTGCCTATATCAGAAAATGTATATCATTTACTGAACTTGTAAAAGATAGAGAAAATTCAGATTATTTAAATAATTTTGGGATGTACTTATATTACTACTATATAAATAAAAATGATGAGATATTTGAAGAGTTACTTAACGAAGCAATAGATTCAAATAATCAAATTATTCATGGGATTTTACGTCAAATTTTTGAACAAGAACTACATTCAACAGATAAAGATAAGGTTGAAAAATCAAAACAGTTTATTTTGAAATTTAAAAATAATGAAGAGAATGAGCATTTTTATACATTTGACTTAGTTAAAATGAATGGCTTGAATTTTATTCAAAATGATTTTGAATTTGTAAAAAATTTAGCATCGTCTATTCATATAAAGAAAGATATAAAAAGTTTTATTGATTATCTTCAAAACGAGTATCATAGGGATACAAGTATTTCTGAAAAAATATTTGAACTTTTAGAAGAAATTATACAAAAAATAGACTCTTTAAAAGAGGTTGGCTATTACGACTCAAGACCATTGATTGAGTTTATTTTAGAGCTTAATACAAGAACTAAACCTGATGATAAAAAAGTAGAAATTTTAGATTTGATTGATAAATTTTTGGAAAGTGATACACTAAGATTTAGTACAAAGTCAGCTATTGACTAGGATTAAATAATAAATGGAGAAAATCAACCTAACAAAACCTAGCAGTGAACGTATAGCGTCACTGAAGTCAAGCATTGATAAAACAACTTCAATATCTTTGATAATTGGTATCACAACTCTTGTAGATAAGTCATTTTGAATATCTAATAAAAAAGGAATTTTTTCACAAGTTCTTTTATTTATATTTCATATACATCAAATAGTGCCATTAGAAACTTTTTAAATCATCTGAAAAAATTCTATTTTCAGATATTCTTTTATTATAAGAAGCTATTATTTCTTTATTTTCTTTACATTTTTATCATAGAAGGCTGTCATATTAATCCTTATATGCATTTTATATGCGTAATTATATAAGAAACTAAAATTACTGTCAAGTATTGATTTTCATCAATATAATTAAATCCAATATTGATTATAATTATCAAAAATAAATAAAAGGTCAATACATGGAATATATATTAATTCTAATCATCCACTTACTTTCAGCAATCATCTTCATAGGTTTTATCTTTGCAGATGTAATAGTTTTTCCAGCAGTAAAAAATAAACTCGGGAGTGAATTTCATACTAAAATGATAGAAGCCATTGTAGGACGTGGACTTAAAATTTATCCTCCAATAGTTGTAATATTAATAGCTACAGGTGGATATATGTTCACAAAATATGCAAATAGTGAGTTAGGATACTTTTCAAATAATATGCAAATACTTCTCATGATAAAAGTGTCTTTTGTTCTTTTAATTGTATTAGGAGTTATCTATACTATGTATTGTAAGCTTACAAAAACCCCACCTGTTGCTTTTATGAACTATTTTCATACTTATGCTCTAGTTTTAGGAATTGCTATTGTTATTATTGCAAAATTAATGTTTGTAGTATAAAGAAAGAAGAGTAAAACTAGAGAAAAGATTCTCTAGTTTTTAAAAGCAATTGCATCTACTTCAACTAAAACATTTTTAGGTAAAGTTTTTACTGCAACTGTTGCACGAGATGGTGCAGTTTCAGCTTTAAAGTATTGTGCATAAATTTCATTAAAAGCTACAAAATTATCCATATCTGATAAATAACATGTAGTTTTTAAAACATTTTCATAAGAACTTCCAGCCTCTTCTAATACTGCTTTTAAATTATCCATAACAACTTTTGATTGTTCTTTAATTCCACCTTCTACAATTTCCATAGTTTCAGGATTAAGTGCAATTTGTCCTGATGTAAATACTAAATTTGCTAATGCTGTTGCTTGATTATAAGGTCCAATTGCATCTGGAGCTTTATTTGTTGATATAATTTCTTTCATTTATTATTCCTTTTATATAATATTTAAACTATTTATTTTCTACTGGAAAAAATAGTTCAAAATCTTTTTTTATATGACAAAGTGTTTCTTGATTTGCTAGCTTAAACCCTTTATATTCTATTGCAGAAATAACTACTGCTTTGGAGTAAGAAAGAACACTTTTATCTTCTATGTATTCATTTACATCCATCCACTTTGCTTCTAAAATTTCTTTTGTATCTTCAATATTTATTTCACTTGATTTTGCATTTGCAATACATATTATATATAAATTTGATTTATGAAATTGATGTGGATAAAAATGTCCTAAGCTAATAATTGAATCAAATTCTACATCAATTCCAGTTTCTTCTTTTACTTCTCTAACAACTGCTGTAGAAATCATCTCACCATTATCAATATGTCCACCTGGTAGTTTAAATCCTATGTTTGATATTCGCTCTTTTATTACTAATAATTCATTTTTTTCATTTATTACAACTGCACCTACTCCTAAAGTGTGGTTTGCTGCTGTTGGAATTATTGCATCTTTAATTAATCTTTTTACAACTAATACATATTTTTCATCACAAGAGTGGAAGAAAAAACCTTTTCTTATTGCAATGGGAATAAAATCTGAACGTTTTATATCAATATATATCCAGATAACATTTCTCTTATTTTCTGTATTTTCTATTAGATAATCTAAATTTACCTCAAACTCTTCTTTTGAATCTGGAAGAGATGATTGTTCTATCGTAATTCCATTATAAGGGTCTAAAATAGTTTTAAAACATCCTATCTCTTCTATACTTGTATTATTCATTACTTTACCTTTGTACTTAACAATAAAAATAATACCTAATATACAATTAAATCTATCAAAGTATAAGCAATAATAAGCATAATAATACCAATAGAAATATCCAAAATTTTCCAAGTTATTGGTTTTTTAAATAACGGTATTAAAAGCCTAGCTCCATATCCTAAAGATATAAACCAAAGTGATGAACCAGAAATCGCTCCTAGTAAAAAATATAATTTTAAATCATCATTTAAGTTTGCACCAATTCCACCAATTAGAAGTATAGTATCTAAGTATGTATGGGGATTTAGAAAAGTAAAAACTAAAAGCATTGATATCACTTTCCCTAAAGGATTAGTTTTGACTTGGTCATCAATTTGAATACTTTCGTTTTTTAATGCTGATTTAAAAGATAAAAAAGCATAAAAAGTTAAAAATACTATTCCAAAAATTGCAATACTATTTATTAAAAGCTGATTTCCTTTAATAAAGAAACCAAGTCCTAATACACCAGCAGAGATTAAAAGAGTATCAAATAAAATACATAAAGTAACAGCAATACCAACATACTGTCTTAATAATCCAAGTTTTAAAATATATGCATTTTGAGCACCAATTGCTACAATCAAAGAGAAGGTAACAACAAAACCTTTTATATATATATCAAGCACCCATATATCCTTTCGCAAGATGTACAATACCACTTATTATAAATTGAACAGCAATAGCTCCAACAATTAATCCCATAAGTTTAGTGATAATATTCTGTCCAGTGATTCCTAAGTATTTTTTAATATAAATAGAGTTTTTTAGAACAAAATAAAAAACTAAAGCATTTAAACAAAATGCTAAAGAAATAGAAAATAAATCTACAAAAGTATTCGCTTGATGTTTAAAAATAATAATAGTAGTAAACAATCCAGTACCAAAAGCAATAGGAATTCCAATAGGAATAATTGCTAGTTCTGAATAATCTTCTTTTTCTTCATTATTAGTTTTTTCTTTTTTTACGCCATTTACCATAGAAATCGCCATTAAAATAAGAATAATTCCACCCATAACTTTTAATGAATTTTCATCTATTCCAAAAACTTTTAAAATAAATTCTCCACTGATTAGTACCACAAAAAAGGCAATTATAATTGTTAAAGTTGATTTAAAAGCAACTTGAGATATTTGAGTTTTTGTGATATTTGTACTTAATAAAGACAAGGCAATAGCACTTATACCAATAGGATCCATAATGGCAAAAAATGTTATTGATTGTTGTAAAAAGTTTGAAATGAGTTCCACTTAACTCATTCCACCCTTGGAGGCCATTTTCTTCTCTAACCTATGTCCAATATAACTTAATATAGAAGTAATACATAAATATAATAATGCAATTACAATCCATGTTTCAAAAGGAGAAAATGTATTTGCAACTATCTCTTTTCCAACCTTTGTTAAATCTGTAATAGAAATTACAGATACTAAAGAAGAATCTTTTACAAGTGCAATAGTTTCACCAACTAATGTTGGTAAAGCTCTTTTAAAAGCTTGAGGTAAAATAATATATCTCATAGCTTGAAAGTTTGAAATACCAAGCGATTTAGCAGCTTCAAGTTGCCCTTTATCAATTGATTGAATAGCACCTCTTAAAATCTCTGCCATATATGCACCAAAGAAAATTCCAAGTGATAATATACCCGCAACAAATCTTTCAAGTTCAAATATATTTGCAACTATAAAATAGAATAAAAATATTTGAACAAGCAGAGGAGTTCCTCTGATAATTGTAATATAAACAGTTGCTATATCTCTTAAGAAAACCATTGAAGATAGTTTCATAAGTGCTACTATTATACCAATGATTAAAGTAAGAATCATTGCAAAAAATGAAATTTTTAACGTTATCCAAAGTCCTGATAATACAGGTCCTGCTTTCATTTCAGATTTTGAAGCAATTACATCACCTTCATAAATATCTTCACCAACTGTATAATCAAATAGAAAACTACTATCTAAATTCTCAACTTCTACTTTTTCATCACCTTGGATAAAGTATTTATTGTCTTCGAATACTAGTTTTCCATCTACTGGAGATTCTATGTTTGCAGTTTCTTCATATGCAAAATATTTTGGAACACTATTCCATTTCCAAACATAATTCATATTTGCAGCTGCTGCATAAAAGAAGTAACCTACAGCTACGAAAAACATTACGGCAATAAAATGCCCTAATGTTTTATTTTCTGCTAATGATTGTCTCTTAGCCATGTGTTATTGAACTCTTTTTAGCCAAGAAGTATCTCTTAACCATTTTTCATTTAATTTTTCATGGAAATCTACAACTTTATCACCCTTAATTTGTCTTAAGAAGTTATTTAACCAGTTTAAGAAATCAGGATCACCTTTTCTAATTGCCCAACCAAGAGGTTCATAAGTTAATGGTGTATCTAAATGAACTAATTTATCTTTACCTTTATCACTCATAAATAAGATATTATAAGGTTGATCATAAACCATTGCATCTGCTTTACCATTTAAAACTTCAGAAGCTGCATCTGATTCTGTTTCAAAAGTAATGATTTTCGCTTTTTTGAAGAATTTTTTAGTAGCAATTTCACCTGTAACACCTAATTTAGTTACAACTGTATATTCTGGTTTATCTAAATCTTTTGCAGACTTGATTTTTCCAGCTAATTCTTTTCTAATCATCATTGTTTGACCAACAACTACATATGGGTCTGCAAAGTTAATTTTTAAGTTTCTTTGTTGAGTAATAGTCATACCTGACATAATAATATCAAATTTATTAGTAAGTAATCCTGCAATAATTCCATCCCATGAAGTAGGAACAAGCTTTAACTTAACTCCCATCTCTTTTGCCATTTTCTTAGCCATATCTACATCATAACCTATGATTCGACCTTTTTTGTCTTTCATTTCAAAAGGCATGTAACCAGGTTCCATACCAACTCTTAACTCACCTCTTTGTAAGATTTGATTAAGAGTTGATTTCTTCCATAACTCAATATCATCAGCTGATGAATTTGCAACAAACAATGTACTAATAGCAAATACTGCTACTAAAAACTTTTTAACTAAATTTCTCATGTTTTTCCTTTTTTTTAGATTGGATTTTATTTAACTAATTTTCTAATGTGTTAAAATTTCTTTTAAAAATTTCTGTGCTCTATCACTTTTAGGATTATTGAAAAACTCTTCTGGAGTATTTTCTTCTACAATTGTACCTGCATCCATAAATACAATTCTATCTCCTACTTCTTTTGCAAAACCCATTTCATGT
>NYWO01000078.1 GCA_002685075.1 Arcobacter sp. | reverse complement strand
TAACAAATTAAATTTAATACAAACATAAATAATATATACAACTTTTATTCTTTTTTAGTAATAAAAGTTGACTTATGTATTATAGGAGGAAAAATTTATGAATGAAAATATAATTTATGCACTTTTAATATTGGCAGTTTTTATTGGATATAAAAAATATACTACATATCAGGTTTTAAAACTTGTTCCATCATTACTTAAAGATGGTGGACAAATTGTTGATGTTCGAACTGAAGATGAGTTTGCAAGTGCACATAAAGATGGAAGTATCAATATTCCATTAGGCTCACTTGATAGTAGAATAAAAGATTTAAATAAAAACAAGCCAATAATTCTTTGTTGTGCAAGTGGAAGTAGAAGTGCAGCAGCAAAACGTAGTTTAAAAGCTGAAGGATTTGAAAATGTTCATAATGCTGGAACATGGAGATCTCTTGTAAAATTTGATTAATAACTATACTATTTGGCTATAATCAAAAAAACTAGATAAAAAAGGATATCAATGGCTGCTAATGCTATTATTCACAAGGCTTTATTAAACATATCAAATATGGACAATAACTATTATGAAGAACACCATCTAACAATAGCTCAGCATCCATCAGAAAATGATTTAAGGCTAATGATTAGAGTAGTCGCTTTTGTGTTAAATGCAAATGATAGATTGATGTTTACTAAAGGAATATCACAAGATGATGAGCCTGATTTATGGCAAAAGTCATTTGGAGATGATATTGAGATGTGGATAGATTTGGGTCAACCTGATGAAAAACGTATCAAAAAAGCATGTGGACGATCACAAAAAGTTATAATATATACTTTCAAAGAGAGTCTAGCAACTATATGGTTTAAACAAATTGAAAATACTCTCTTTCGTTTTAAAAATCTTCAAGTGATACATTTAAATATTGATGGCGATATAGAATCACTTTATAAACGTTCTATGAATATACAGTGTAGTGTACTTGATAATGAACTTACTTTAATTGATGATAAAAATAACAGCGTTGTAATTACTCAAAATATTTGTAAATAAATAGTAAATTTTATATTTAATAAATAGAGACAACAAAATACTTGACATTATAGAATATTTATTCTACAATTTAAAAAATATTAAATAAAAGGTTATAAAATGACAGGACAAGATTTAAAAACAGTAAAAGCATTAAATGAAACAAGTGAGGGTTTATCTCTTTCAAAAAGAGAAAAACATTTAATAGGTTTAGCAGTTACATTAACAGTAGGGTGTACAGTTTGTTCAAATAGAAGATTTAAAGATGCATTAGATGATGGTATTTCAAAAAAAGAACTTACAGAATTAACAGATCTTGTAGCACTAACTAATGCTGGTGTTGTAGCACGAACAGCATTATCTAGTTGGGATGAAGAAACAGATGAAAAGTGCTCTGATGGCACTTGTAGCGTAAGCTAAAGCTATTATCCAAGTTATTGATTAAATAACTTGGATTTTATAGTTTATCTGTTAAACTCTTTCCAAAAGCTTCTTCAATATATGGCGAAATTTGCCATTCTTTTTTAAACTCATTATATTGTGTTACTGTCTTTTTGATATTTTTATTATCTTCAAAAAAAGCTCTTATCATGATATTCTTAGGAGTATGCTCCATATCTACAAACTCTAAAACTTGTGTACGATAACCCATAATTTCTAGTACATTTGCTCTAACACTATCTGTTAGTAAGGAAGCTAGTTTTTCTTTTATAATTCCAAATTTCATCATAGGAAGCATTTTCTCATTTTTTATTTTTTTAAGAAATTCATGTTGACAACAAGGAACTGCAAGGATTACATTTGCTCCCCAGTTTACAGCTTTTGCTAGTGCTTCATCTGTTGCAGTATTACAAGCATGTAATGAGATTACCATATCAACATCGCTAAATTGATCAAAACCTTTAATATCACCTTGTTCAAATCGTAAATCATTGAAGTTAAGTTTTTTTGCTAAGTTTGAGCAGAATTTGATAACATTTTCTTTTAAATCAAGTCCTACAATTTCTACGTTGTAACCCATTTTTATTACTAAATAATCATAAAGTGCAAAAGTAAGATAAGCTTTTCCACATCCAAAATCAATAATTCTAATAGTTTTATCTTTATCTAAATATGGAATACAATCAGATACTAACTCTAAATAACGATTTATTTGTTTAAATTTATCATATTTTGCATTTACAATTTTACCTTGAGATGTCATAATTCCTAACTCGATTAAGAAAGGAGTTAATTCACCTTCATTTAGAATATACTTTTTCTTTCTATTGTGAGATGCCTCTTCAAACTTTTTTGTAGGTGCTTTTTTATTTATCTTTGCCTCACCTTTTTTATTAATTAGTACGTGGTAATCTGAATTTATAGTATTTATAAGTGCTTGTTTAAAATATGTTTCAAGTAAATTGATTATTTCAGCTGTTGTTTCGTCATTATTGAAGTTTTTATGTTCTACATTTTTATCATAAAAGTATTCAAATTGGTGTTTTACTTCATTTTGAATAGTTACTTTTTTTATTGTTACTTTATTGAAAGTTTTAATAGCTTTCTTTTGAATACCACTAAAAACTGCTGATATTATACTTTCTTGATTTATTACTTGTTCTGCTAATTCACTTATATTTTGCATTATTGTTAAATTTCCTATTCTTGGATTACTTTTTTGTATGATAGCTAAAGAGTGTTCATTTACTTATTAAATAATTAACTATTTACTTATCTAAAACTTTTCCTGTTCTTAAACTATATGCCCAATCTTCTCTATTGTTTTCTTCTGCTTTTAAAGCTGCTTTTTCATAATCATATGCAACTCTAACAGCTTCAACAGAATAAGTATTATCCTCAACTGTTAAGATAACATAAGAAGCATCAGGAGTATTGTTTTCTATTGAATATTCATTTGGAGTATCACTTTTAAAAGCTTGTAATCCAACTGAACCTGGATTTATTACTACTTGCCCTGAACTTAAAGTGATACATCTAGGAAGACATGAATTTCCACACATTACAAAAGTTGATGTTATATCATCTATTATTTCTAATATCTTTTTATCATTTCTTAGTATTGCTTTACCACTTGTTATATCTTCTAGCATATAAACTGTATCATCTAAATATGTTCCATGAATCATATAATAATCTGCTCCAATTAATTTCTCAAAAGGTAAATCTTGAATCCAGTATAAAACATCATCTCCTAAGCTGTTATATGTATATCTTAATGTTTCATTTTTCTCTAGTTGATCAAGTGTTGACTCTAAAGTTTTTCTATCTTCATCGCCCATTAGATTAATAAATTGATTTTGTCTTATTAAATCATAGGTAGCTTTTGGTTCAATTGGTCCATAAAAAGAATCACCAAGGTTTAATATAACATCTATCTTTTTAGTTTTAATATCTTCTAGTACAGCTTGAAGTGCATAAACATTAGATTTGATATCAGATAAAATAGCTATTTTCATTTATTTCCTTGAATATATATTAAAAAAAGGATTATAACAAATATTTCTATTTATATCTATATTTGATATAATCTAAGTAATAAATAAAAAAGGTATTTTATGCAATTAATTACAACTGTAAACACTCACTCAATAGCTGTTATGCTTTTGACTGTTTTAGCACTTTTCCTTTTTACTAGAGAAAAAATTCCCTTAGAAACTTCAAGTCTTTTTATTATTGTAGCTTTAACTGTGGGTTTTACAATATTTCCTTATGAGTATGAAAATACACAACTTCATGCAATAGACTTTTTTTCAGGTTTTGGACATGAAGCTTTGATTGCTGTTTGTGCTTTGATGATTGCTGGACAAGGATTAGTTAGAACAGGAGCACTTGAACCAGTTGGACGAATTCTTTCAAAACTTTGGGGTAGTTATCCTAAGTTGTCTTTGCTTCTTACTTTAATAGTAGGGGCTGTTTTAAGTGCTTTTGTTAATAATGTACCAATTGTAATATTGCTATTACCAATTTTAACAGCAGTTTCAATAAAAACAAAAACATCTGCTTCAAAAGTTTTAATGCCAATGGGTTTTGCAACTCTAATAGGTGGTATGAGTACAACGATAGGAACATCTACAAACTTACTAGTTGTTTCAGTTGCAGTTGACATGGGAATGAAAAGCTTTGGAATGTTTGACTTCTTTCTTCCTGTTGTAATTGCTGGCTCTTTTGCTATGCTTTACTTATGGTTAGTTGTACCTTATTTTATAAAAGAAAGACAAGCACCTTTTACTGATACTTCACCTAGAGTATTTACGGCTAAACTTATGATTACAGAAGAATCAGCTTCCAAAGATCAACCTTTAGATGAACTTATTTTGAAAACAGATGGAATGATGAAGGTTTTAAGAATACATAGAAATAGTAATGATATGTATGTTTTACCAAATTCTAAAACAATAATAAAAGCAGAAGATATGTTAGTTGTTGAAGATACTCCTGAAAATTTAAAAAGTTATGAGAAAATTCTTGATGCAGTTTTATACTCAAGTTTAGGAGCTGTTGATGAAGAACATCCTTTACTTAATGAAGACCAACAAATTGCTGAGGTGATAATTGCTCAAGGTTCAAAACTAAATAATACTACTCTATCTCAAAGTAGATTTTTAAAAAGACATAATTTAATAGCCCTAGCTTTACATCGTTCGGGAAAAAAGACAGAAAGAATTCTTAAAGACATAGCAAATATTAGTTTAAAAGTAGGGGATGTTTTACTAATACAAGGAAAACATGAACATATATTAGAATTAAAACAAAGTAGGGAACTATTAGTTTTAGATGCAACTTCTGATTTAACACATACAAAACAAGCACCACTAGCATTTTTTATTATGTTTGGAATAGTTGCTGTTGCAGCTTTAGGAATAGTTCCAATTGCTATTAGTGCAACACTTGGAGTTTTTCTGATGCTTTTAACTTCTTGTATAAATTGGAAAGATGCTTCAGACGCTTTAAATACACAAGTTATATTGATAGTTGTAGCTTCTTTAGCACTTGGAGGTGCACTTTTAAAAACAGGGGCAGCTTCATATATAGCTCATCTTTTTGTTGTTTCCATGGATGGAATGTCCACAACATTTATGCTAAGTGGTTTAATGCTTTTAATGGCAATTATGACAAATATCGTCTCAAATAATGCAGCAGCTGTAATTGGAACTCCAATAGCAATAGGAATTGCTCAACAATTAAATTTGCCAGCAGAACCTTTTGTTTTAGCTGTTCTTTTTGGAGCAAATATGAGTTATGCAACACCCATGGCATATAAAACAAATTTACTAGTTATGACAGCAGGTGGATATACTTTTGGAGATTTCTTAAAAGTAGGTATTCCTTTGACTTTTATCATGTGGATTACTTTTTCATGGGTTTTACCACTGCTATATAATATTTAAATAGAGTAGAAAAAGAAAAGAGTTATTTAGACTTTTCTTTCTCTTTTATAAAACATTTAAACCAAATCTTTGAAAAAATATTTATAGCATCTTCCAATTCTTCTTCTTTTATACCACCAAATCCCATCATAACAGCTTGATATATCCCTCCACATCTAGGTTTTGTAAAATAAACTTTTATCTTTTTTTCAAGTGCTAGATCTTTAAGCATTTTCCAATTAAAACTAGCTGTAGGCTGAATTAGAATAGCTAATCCTCCACCTTGACTTACTATTTTCATACTAGTATTAAGTTTGTTTTCTAATAGAAACTTTAAAAGATTATGTTTCTTTTTATTTTGGGTTCGTATCTTTCTTAAATGTTTATCCCAATATCCTTCTTTTATAAAACTATGAAGAGTTTTTTGAGTAAGAAGTGATACTCCTGAATCATAATAAGAATAGTTTTTTTGATAGATATTAAGTATGTTGCTTGGTAATACCATATAACTAACTCTTAAAGCTGGGGAGAGAGCTTTTGAAAATGTTCCTACATAAACAACTCTTTTATCTTTATCGAGCCCTTGCAAGGAAGGAATAGGTTTATTTACATAATTTAGCTCACTATCATAATCATCTTCTATAATAATTCCATCGTTTCTATTTGCCCATTGTATTAGTTTAAGTCTATTTGAAATAGGTATTGAAACACCTGTTGGATATTGGTGAGAAGGTGTTAGATAAACTAGTCTTACTTTACTTTTTTCTAGTTTTTCTATATTTATTCCATTTTTATTTACTTCTATTCTTTCTATTTTATACTTATGGTTTTCATATACTTTTCTAGCCACATGATAACCTGGTTCTTCTATAGCTAAGGTATCATGCTCTTTATTTAAAATTAAAGCTAATAGACTAAGAGAGTTTATAAATCCATTGCCTATAATTATTTGCTCTTCAGAACATTTTACAGCTCTTGATGTATTTAGATACTTTGCAATCTCTATTCTTAAATCAATTTCTCCTTGTTTATCACAATATCTTCCTAAATCTAAGGATTCATCAATAACTTTAGAAGACAGTCTTTTCCATATCTTTAAAGGAAAACTTTCTTTTTGAAGTCTTGCTGGAAAAAAATCATATAAAATATCTTCATCTTTTTCTACTTTTTCATTTGTAAAAGTATCCTTGAAATTTGTAAAGTTATTTTCAATTACGATATAACCACTTTTAGGAATACTGTCTATATAACCTTCTGCAACTAGTTGTGAATAGGCAGACTCAACAGTATTTTTACTAAGATTATACATAGACATAACTTTTCTTATAGATGGCAACTTTTCATCTATTTTATAGTTATCTATAATATCTTGTTTTAAAGCTTCAAAAAGTTGTTTATGAAGTGCTATTTTACTATTTTGATTTATATGATACATAACTGTCCTTATAATATTTTCAAAAATTGGCACTTGTGACAATGTCAGATATTTGATATAGTACTAAAAAAAGATTAAAAGGAAAGACTAATGAATGTTGGGATTTATATTTATGATGATGCAGAAGTTTTAGATTTTTCTGGTCCTTTTGAAGTTTTTTCTGTTGCTTCAAGGTTTCTAAATGAGGATAAAAAATTTAATACTTTCTTAATAAGTGAAGAAAAAACGACAGTAATAGCAAGAGGAGGATTTAATATTAACTCTCATTTTACTTTCAATAATCATCCTATATTAGATGTATTAATTGTAGTTGGTGGTGTTCATACAAAAGAAGTTGAAAAACCAAATGTAATAAATTGGATTAAAAAGCAATCAGAAAGTGTGAAATTGACAGCTTCTGTTTGTACAGGAGCATTTCTTTTAGCACAAGCAAAAGTAATTACAAGTCAGGTAGTTACAACACATTGGGAAGATATCGAAAGTTTAAAAAATGATTATCCAAGTTTAAATGTAGTTGATAATGTAAGATGGGTTGATGAAGGAAATATTGTAACATCTGCAGGAATTTCTGCAGGAATTGATATGAGTTTACACTTGATTGCTAAACTTAAAAATTACAAGTTAGCAAAGCAAACAGCAAAACAAATGCAATTTGATTGGAGTGAAAATAGTTAAAATGAGAAAAGTTTATGAAATAAAAGATGAAAATTTAATAGAAAATATTTTAGAAGATGTTGAATATGGAACATTAGCAATTTGTAATGATAATATACCTTATTCCTTGCCTTTAAACTTTGTATCAATAAATAAAGAGATTTTCTTTCATGGAGCAAAAAAAGGTAAAAAAATAGATATTATGAAGAATAATAACAATGCAAGTTTTTCAGTGGTTGAGTCCTATTCCCAACTTCCTTCATATTTTAGTACGGACACTGGAAATGCTTCACCTGCAACACATATGTTTAAATCTTTGATAATAGATGGGACTATTGAGTTTGTGGAAGATTACAAAGAAAAAGCAAATGCTTTGGAATTTCTAATGCAAAAGTATCAAAAAGAGGGTGGATATAAACCTTTAGATAATGAAATGTATAAAAAGATAATAAATGCAACATTTCTGTATAAATTAGTTCCAGAACAAAGAAGTGCAAAGTTTCATTTAGGACAAGATTATAATGAAGAAAGATTCACTCGTGTATGTGAGCACTTAAAACAAAGAGGAACTACCAAGGACTTGAGAACATTAGATTTATTAATTGAGTATAGAAAAAAATAAAACTTGTTAACTAAAAATAAATACTATATAATCATTTATATGTAAATATACAAGGATTTAAAATGAATATAGAAATATACTATTGCGGAGAATGAAACTATTTACCAGAAGCTTCTAGGTTAGAAGAGGAATTAAAAGGTAATTTAGAAAATGTAGAAATAAAACTAAATGAAGGTTCAGGTGGAATCTTTAAAGTCATTAAAGATGGCTATATAATCTTTGATAAACAACAGATTGAGTATAGATTTCCAAAAGAAAATGAAATTACTACTAGAATTAAGTCTTTATAATTAAAATTTTTATAGAATACGGGAATTATAAACTAAGGTAAAATATGTCAAGAAAAAATACTTCAAGTGTAGACACAACAGAAGGCGATAAAATCGCAAGAAGATCTAGAGAGTTAAAAAATGCTATTCCTGTAAGTTTTGACCATAAAAAAGCAGATGAACAAGTAATAAATGCCAGAAAAGGTGCAAATGTAGCTTTAGCAAAAGCAAAAGCTAAGAAAAAAGCCAAAATGGCAAAAGCTTCAAAAAAGAAAAATAAAAAGTAGTAATTAACTTTTTATTTTTTTTATATATCTGTAAATAGAAGGTTCAGACATCTGTAACTTTTTTGCAACCTCTTGTACAGAACCTCTAATATTAAAAATCCCACACTCATCAAGTGCTGTAATTATTTCTGTTTTTTCCTCTGTTGTCATTCTATTTGGAACAATATTAAATTGATTTATTATTGTGTCAATCTTATTAAGAGTTAATTCTTGTGGATCTGAACTTAAATTTTCTTTTATATTATTTAATGAGATAATTTTATCATCAACATAATTTGGTAATAAAGATGTTAAAAACGATAAAGATTTTTTTACATCATGATAATCAGAGTTTAAACACAAAGCTCCAACTATTTTATTTGAATCATCTCTAATAAAGTAAGTTGAAGAATAAAGAAGTCTTCCTTCTATATTTTTTGAGTTATAATTACATATATATTGTTTATTTCCCTTTGATTCAGTTAACATAAACTCTAAAACAAGGTCAGTTATTGAATCTCCAATCTTTCTATTACTTATATGTCCATTTATAATATGAACAATAGAGTGTTTGTAGTTTGTTAAATCATGAAGTATTATTTCTGTATTTGATCCTAGTATTTCTCCTAGGAAATCGGCTATTGATATGAACTTTTTTATATATTGATTCAAGAAAATCCTTAAATAGTTTGATAAGTCAAATATTATAGAATAATAATAAATAATTGTCAATTAATAATAAATTATTCTCATGATAATAAATTTGTATTAAAAATATACAGAAAACTCTTTACATTGATAAAATTTTATTATATACTGCCTTTAATGAAAAAAAATTATTACAAAAAGGAAAAAAATGAACTCTAAAAAAGCAATTAATTCAAATAAAGCACCAGGTGCAATTGGACCATATTCACAAGCTATAGAAAAAGATGGATTTATATATGTATCAGGTCAATTACCAATTGATCAAGCAACAGGTGAATTTGCTGGGACTGATATTGCTGCACAAGCAAAACAGTCTTTAGAAAATACAAAACATGTTTTAGAAGAAGCAGGTTTAGATATGAATGATATTATCAAAACTACAATCTTATTAAAAGATATTGAAAGTTTTGCAGTAGTAAATGAAATTTATGGAGAATATTTTCAAGCACCATTTCCAGCAAGAGCAACATATGAAGTTGCAAGATTACCAAAAGATGCTTTAATTGAAATAGAATCTATTGCAAAAAAGTAAAGTAAAATAAATTTATTATATATATTAATGGAGAAGTAAGATGAAAAAAGATGTTGTAATTGTAGGTGGTGGTTGTATTGGACTTATGTCGGCATATTGTTTACAAAAAAGTGGTAGAAGTGTTACTGTAATAGAAAAAGGTGATATTACAAATGGAACATCTTTTGGAAATGCAGGATTATTATCAGCATTTAAGAAAGCTCCTTTGAGTGCGCCAGGAGCAATTACTGATACAATTAAACTAATGCTAAAAGGAGAATCACCTGCAAGTGTTCATCCTACATTAAATCTACATTTATATAAATGGCTTTTAAAATTTGCAGCAAGTTCAACTGAAGCTAGATTAAGAAGAACATTAGCTTTATTTGAAAGATATGGACAAGTTAGTTTAGATATGTATCAATCAATGGTTGAAGATGATGGGATAGATTTCCATTTTAGAAAAGATGGATTATTAATGATTTATACAGAGCAAGCAACATTTGATGCAAAAGCTGCTCATTGTAATGATCCAAAAGCTTATGAAATTCTTTCAAAAGAAAAAACTAAAGAATATATGCCAATTTTAAATGATAAAGTAATTGGTTCAATCCTTTTAAAAGAAAATGGACATATTGATCCAGGTGAAATGATGCTTGCTGTAAAAAAATATTTAGAAGAAAAAGGTGTAGAATTTCTTTTAAATGAAGAAGTTGAAAGATTAGAGTTTGAAGGTTCTAAAGTTAGTAAAATTAGAACATCAAAAGATGTTTATGAAGCTGAAACATTTATTCTTTCAACTGGAGCTGATGACAAATTAGCTAGACAAGCTAAAAACAAATTTATGATGACTCCTGCAAAAGGTTACAGTCTTACATTTAAAATGGATGATGCTTTAAAACCTAAAACAACGTCTTTATTCGCAGATTTATTTATAGCTATGACTCCAAGAAGAGATACAGTTAGAATGACTTCAAAACTTGAACTAGGGACTACTAACCCTTCAATTGTTAAAAAACAAATTGACAGTATGAATAAAAACTTAGCACAATATACAAATGACTTTGAAAGAAGAGATGTTGTTGAATGGTCAGGATTTAGACCCCTTACTCCAAATGATATTCCTATTTTAGGATTTGATGAAAACTATGAAAATTTGGTTCATGCTACAGGTTTAGGTTGGCTTGGTATTACATTTGCACCATCTATTGGAAAAATTATAAATGATGTAATAACTGTTGATAAGAAAAATGAAACAAATGCAGATATTTTGTTATTCTCATCTTTCTTCCAAGGATAGATTTTAAAGAAAGAGATTGCTCTTTCTTTATTATAAAAGTTTAATTACTAAATTAATTAAACGATGATTAATTTAGTAATTAAACAATGGTTTAGTTAGCTACGTAACAGAAAAATAATAACATAATATATTATTATGTTATAAAAAAGGAAAGATATATGAAAATAATTAAAAACGTGCTGTTTTATATAACAATGTTATGTATACCTAGTATTAGTTTTGCAGAAGAGATTGTTGGAATTGATCAAAAAATTGATCAATTTTTCACTACTTATTTTGGTTGGTTTGCAAGTACAATTTTTTATGGTATAAAAATTGAAGATGGTGTAACATTCCCATTAATTGTTGGATGGCTACTTGTTGCTGCAATTGTATTTACTTTTTATTTTGGGTTTATTCAATTTAGAAAAGTAGGTTTAGCACTTGATATTGTAAGAGGTAAGTTTTCAAATCCAGAAAAAAAAGAACCAGGTGAAGTTTCACACTTTCAAGCATTAACAACTGCCTTATCAGGTACTGTTGGTCTTGGAAATATTGCAGGAGTTGGTGTTGCTATTGCTATTGGTGGAGCAGGAGCTACTTTTTGGATGATTGTTTGTGGTTTATTTGGAATGGCTTCTAAGTTTACAGAATGTACTTTAGGTGTAAAATATAGAAATGAAAATCCAGATGGAACAGTATCTGGTGGACCAATGTATTATTTATCAAAAGCATTTAAAGAAAAAGGTCATGCAAAGATTGGTAGAATTCTAGCAATTGGTTTTGCTATTATGACAATATTTGCAGCTCTTGGTGCTGGTAATATGTTCCAAGGTAATCAAGCAAATGCAATGATTGTACAGACATTTGGTGTTGATGCAGGTTATGGTTGGGTTACTGGTATTATCTTTGCTATACTTGTTGCTGGAGTAATCATTGGTGGTATGCCATCAATTGGTTCAGTAACTTCAAAATTAGTTCCATTTATGGCTACTTTATATTTAGGTATGGCAGTTATTGTATTAATTTCTCATTATGATCAAATTGGTGCTGCTTTTGAACAAATATTTATTGGGGCATTTACAGGTGCTGGTGTTGCTGGTGGTTTTATTGGTGCATTAATTCAAGGATTAAAAAGGGCAACATTCTCAAATGAAGCAGGGGTTGGATCAGCAGCTATTGCGCATTCAGCTGTAAAAACTAAAGAACCTATTACTGAAGGTTTTGTTTCTTTACTTGAACCATTTATTGATACAGTTGTAATTTGTACAATGACAGCTTTAGTTATTATCATTTCAGGTATGAATACAGGTGAGTTAAGTGGTGTTACTTTAACAGCTGCTGCCTTTTCTGAAACTTCGTTTATTTTTGAATATATTTTAGCACTTGCTGTAATTATGTTTGCATTCTCAACTATGATTTCATGGTCATATTATGGTCTTAAAGCATGGACTTATCTTTTTGGTGAAGGTAAAACAACTGAAATTGTTTATAAAGGAATTTTTTGTTTATTTGTTATTGTAGGTACAAGTATTAGCTTTAGTGCAGTAATTGACTTCTCAGATGCGGCAATGTTTGCTATGTCTATTTTTAATATTATTGGATTATATTATCTTATGCCAATCGTTAAAGAAGAATTAAAATCTTTTATTGCTAGAGTTGATTCAGGCGAAATAAAAAAATATAAATAGTTTAAATCAAAGGAAGTTTTATCTCTTCCTTTGATAATTTTATCCTTATAGAAGTAATAAAAAGTTATTGTGCTTCTTTTTATTATTTCTATAAGTATAATGATTTATGTATATAAGAACAGGAGAAATATCAGTGAAATTATCAAGACCAGTTTGGGCTGAAATTAATTTAGATAATCTAGCTCATAATATGAGAGAAGTAAGAAGAGTTACTAATAGTAAATCAAAAGTAACAGCTGTTATAAAAGCAGATGGATATGGGCATGGTGCTGTAACTATTGGAAAAGTATTACTTGAAAATGGAGCAGATAGATTTGCTGTTGCAACACTAAGTGAAGCAATACAATTAAGAAATGAGTTTCCAGATACTGAGATAATGGTATTAGGTTATACTCCAAATGAACTAGCAAGTGATATAATAAAAAACAATATAATCCAAACAATTTATACAAAAGATCAAGCAAAAGAATACTCAAAAATAGCTCTTGCATTAAAAAAGCATGTAAAAGTACATATAAAACTTGATACTGGAATGAGTAGATTAGGAATGGTTTTTTGTGATGAAACTATAGAAGAAATCTTAGAAATGTCAAAACTTGATGGTTTATTTATTGAAGGTATTTTTACTCACTTTGCAGTTGCTGATGAAATTGATAAAACATTTACTTTTAAACAAGTAGAAAAGTTTAATCATATTGTTTCTAAATTAGAAGCAAGAGGATTAAATATTCCAATAAAACATGTCTCAAATAGTGCTGGAATAATAGACTTGCCTGAGTTTAATTTTGATATGGTTCGAGCAGGTATTATGCTATATGGTTTATATCCTTCAAAAGATGTAAATAAAGATGTAGTAAATCTAAAAGAAGTTATGTGTCTAAAAGCAAAAATTTCTTTAGTAAAAGATTTAGATGCTAATTGTGGCGTTAGTTATGGCTTAAAATATAAAAATGACAAAAAATCTCAAATAGCGACTCTTCCTATTGGTTATGCAGATGGTTTTACACGAATGTTATCAGGAAAAGCAAAAGCAATGATTAAGAGTGTTAAAACACCTATTATTGGAAATATATGTATGGATCAGTGTATTATTGATGTAACAAATCTTGATGCAAAAGTTGGCGATGAAGTAGTTTTATTTGGTGGAAATGATGCAAATGGAATTAGTATAGATAGCGTAGCAGAAAGTTTAAATACAATTAATTATGAAGTTGTATGTATGGTTAATAAAAGAGTTCCACGTGTTTTTATACAAGATGAGAAAATAATTAATATTAAAGATTATATATTAATTTTGAGTAATTTATAAATTTATGGTTGTAGATAATAATATCTAAAGAAACACTTTATTCTTTAGGTATTATTATTTTGAAACATGCACCATCTTTTACATTAGATACTTTTATTTCTCCTCTTAGATGCTCTTTCATAATTTTTTGACACATATATAATCCTAAACCACTTCCTTCATTATATGCTTTACTTGAAAAATATTTGTCAAATATTTTATCAAAATTCTTTTCTTCAATACCTCCTGCATTATCCGTAATACTTAATATAATATTTTCTTTACTGATTGAAGATTCAATAATAATTTTTTTATCTATATTTGTATTTTGGAATGCTTCTTTTGCATTTATTAAGATATTCATTAATATTTGTATTAAGTCATTTTGAAAATTTGTTATTTCAATATTTTCTACATTATTTATTATTTTAATGCAGCTAGTTTTAAATCTTGATTTTAAAAGTAATAATGTTTTATCAATAATATCTTTTATATCAAACCTATATTTTTTGGAATCCATAACTAAGAAATTTTTGAAATCATTTACTGATTCTGAAAGATATTCTACAGATTTTGTAATATTATTTAAACTATTAATTAAAATCTCGTCAGTTAATTTTTTATGTTCTTTTTGTAACTTTATTCCAGTAGTAGCAACACTAATAGTAGACAATGGTTGTTTCCATTGATCTGTAATATTTTCAAACATTTCACCAATTATTGCAAGTTTTGATTGATTTATAATTAATTCATCTTTTATTTGTAAGGCATTAAGTAATTGGTCTTGATATGTTTTAAGTTTTAAGTGCGTTTGAATTCTTGCTTTTAATACTATAGGTTCTATTGGTTTAACCACATAATCAACTGCTCCTAATTCTAATCCTTTAATAATATCTTTTTCTTTTTCTAATACAGTAACAAAAATTATAGGTATATTTATATATGCATTAATTTCTTTAATTCTTTCGCATAGTGTATATCCATCCATTTCAGGCATGATTACATCTAATAAAATCAAATCTGGTTTTAGTCCGTCATTTAACATTTTGAATGCTCTCTTACCACTAGTTGCCACTGAAACTATGTAGTCTTTTTTTAATACTTCTATTATTACATGGATGTTTTCAGGAGAATCATCAACAATTAATATTGATTGTTTTGTGGTATTCATTATTATTTCCTTTTCTACTGTATTTAATTGTAAGTATGTATCTATTTTATTCAAAACAAGTTCTTTAGAAAATGGCTTAGTAATAAAATCTATTCCACCAGCCTTTAAACTTTTTTCTTGTTCTTCTCTACTATTCAAAGAAGTAACAAAAATTATAGGAATATTTGAAGTTTTAGGATTTTCTTTTATTTTTTTACAAACTTCATATCCATCCATATCTGGCATTACTATATCTAAAAGTATTAAATCTGGGATAGATGTTTGTATTAATTGTAATGTTTTTTCACCACTTGTAGCTGCTGTTATAGTGTAGTTGTCTTTTAACATAGACATTAAAGAGTGAATGTTTGTAGGTACATCATCGACAATTAATATATTTAATTTTTTATTCATTATTACGAATATCCTTTAAAAAGTTTTTTATAAGTTCACTTACATTTACAGTATCGAAATCATCAAAAGAAGTTGTTAGTTGCAAAGAAAAATCTTTGTAAGAGTCTTCTAAATATGGGATAAGTTTATCTATATATTCTTCACATAAAACAATATCTTTATTAATATAATTATCTATTTTTAGTAATAGTTCAATTACTATTTTTTTATCAAATTCTTTTTTATTAACATTTGTAGTTGTATTTAAATTATTAATATTCTCAATTACATCTTGAAAGCTTTTTTTACACTGTAAAAACATTTTATTTGATGGCATTTTATTATTAATTAGTATTGTATTTAGTCCACTTAAGTTAATAAATAATCTTTTTGCTGCAATATTTCCAGCAATACCTTTTAATTCATGAATTTTACGTTCTAAATTATTAATATCTTTTTTATCAATAAGATTATTAATATCTTCAAATATATTTTGATAATTTAAAGAAAAGTGATTAAGTATTTTTAAATAGGCTTTTTCATTATTTCCCATTCTATTTATTGCTTCTGTTACATCAAATAGTTCAGAATCAAGCTTAGTATAAGACGGATATCCTATATTTTGAACTTCTTTTATTGGTTTAATCTCATCAATAAATATTTTCAAAGTATCAAAAAGTAGTTTAGGATTTATTGGTTTTGTAATATGTTCATTCATTCCTGCTTCAATACTTTTTTCTTTATCGCCAACTAACGCATTTGCACTAAGTGCGATAATTGGTATTTTTTTGAAGTAATCATCTTCTATTTTACGTATACATTTTGTAGCTTGTAATCCATCCATTTTAGGCATCTGAATATCCATAAGTATAAGATTGAACTCTTTTGTTTTAATTTTTTCTAATACTTCAAGACCATTATTTGCAATCTCTACATTTATTCCATTTGATTCAAGTAATGCTACTGCAAACTCTTGATTTATATTATTATCTTCAGCTAATAATATATTTATACCTTTTAGTGTTCTATACTCTTCTTTTGTATATTTTTCTTTAGTGATTATTGTATTATTAAGAGAATTGATTATTGAATTGTATAGAGTTGATGGAGAAATTGGTTTTGTTAGATATCCAATAATTCCATATTTTTCTATTTCTTTTTCTAAAATTTCTTGAGAATATGCTGTTACCATTAAAGTTTTAGGTGTATTGTTTTTAAGAATTTTTTTGTATCTTTTATATGTTTCTATTCCATTTAATCCTGGCATTTTGTAATCTAAAAAAATCATATCAAAGTTTTTCTTTTGCACTTCTTGAATTGCTTCAAGCCCATTATATACATGATCAACATTACAATGAAAAGATTCAAGCATATTTCTTAAAACTTTTGATGCTAAGATATTATCATCAACTACTAATACATTTAAATGGCTCATAGTCTTTGGCAAAATAAGATTTTTATCCTGTTTACTTGTTTGTGTTTGAACTTTTATTGTAAAACAAACAGTTGTTCCTATCCCTTCTTGACTATTTTCAATCCAAATTTTTCCTCCAAGTAAAGAAGATAGTTTTTTAGAAATAGCTAAACCTAGTCCTGTTCCATGAAAACTTCTTGTTGCTGACTCATCAACTTGAGAAAATTCTTGAAAAAGTTTCTTTTGATTATCTTTAGAGATACCAATTCCACTATCTTTAACAGAAAACATTAAAGTTGCTGTAGTTTTAGATTTATTTATTAGTCTTGTTGAGATTAATATCTCACCTTTTTTTGTAAACTTAATAGCATTTGAAATAAGATTGTTTAAAATCTGTGAAACTCTTAATTTATCACTTATCACAATCATTGGAACATCATTATCATAATATGTTAAAAGTTCTAACTCATGTTCTTGAGCTTTTACACTCATAACACTCATGGTATCATTTATTAAAGAATGTATATTAAATTCAGAATATTTAATTTCTAATTTATTTGCTTCAATTTTTGAAAAGTCTAAAATATCGTTTATTACTCCTAAAAGAGAATTCGCAGCATTATTTGCTTTTTTTATGTAATTTTCTTGTGTTAGGCTTAATGTTGATTTTTCTAACAAATATAACATTCCTAAAACTGCATTCATTGGAGTTCTTATTTCATGACTCATTTTTGCTAAAAAGTCAGATTTTGTATTGTTCGCTTTAATAGCTTCTTTTTGAGCTATTTCTAATTCTTTTAATACTTGTACTTTTTCTGTAATATTTTCTTTAATTGAAGCAAAATATTTTATTTCATTCTTATCATCAAAAATTGGTGCTATGATTGCACTTTCCCAAAATATTTCACCATTTTTTTTCTTATTACAAAATTCACCATTCCATGTTCTACCAGAAAAAATAGTCTTCCATAAGTTATCATAAAATGAAGCATCTTGATATCCAGAATTCAATATTCTTGGATTTTTACCAATGCTTTCTTTATAACTGTATCCTGTCTCTTTAGTATAGTAAGGATTAACATATTCAATAATTCCTCTTCTACTTGTTAGCATTATTGAAACATGACTTTGTTCAATAATTTGTGAAAACTTATGCAGTTCTTCTTGTGCTATTTTTCGTTCATGTATTTCATACTTCAATTTTCTATTCCAATATATAAATAATAAAAGTATAAATATAAAGAATACTAATATCTTATAAATAAGAGAATAATCAACATTCTCATCAAATTTTATTGTTAACCATTTTTCTTTTATTTGTTTTATTTTTGTTTTATCTCTATTAGTAATAATATGATTAAATGTATCTAAAAGCTTTGGTGCATCATTTCTTATACCAACTCTTAAATAATAATCAATACCTACTCTTGATGCAACTTTAAGATGAGTCATACCATTTTTAGCTATAGCATAACTAACTGCAGTAGTTGTATTAATAAAGCCATATAACTCACCACTACTAACTTTAAATAATCCATCAGCAACATCTTCAGTTTCAACTAAATTTATTTTAGGATATTTTATTTTAAGTAATTCGACAATAGCAGAGTTTTTAACTACTCCAATTTTTTTATGAATGATATCTTTAAAATCTGAAACAAAAGGTTCTTTATCTCTTGTAATCATTACTTCAGGAAAAGTTAAATATGGTTTCGTAAAATTCATATACTCTTTTCGTTCATTTGTTTGTGCTGCAGCACTTAAAATATCACATTTCCTTTGCTTTAGATATTCTAAAGATTGAGTCCAAGTATTTGTTGGAATAAGTTTAATTTTAAAGCCTAATTCTTTTTCAAACTCTTTGTAGATATCTGCAATCATACCTACATGTTTACCATTATCAATCTCTTCAAGTGGAAACCAATTAGGATCTACACACATATTGATTTCTTTTCTATCTTGAAGAAATGTATCTCTATCATATATTGTAGTATTTTCATTTATATTAAAATTTACTAAGTCTAGTTCTTTTGTCCATTTTAGTTCAATAAGTTTTAATTCTTCATCACTAATTTTTTTAAACCCATTATTGATTTTTTCTAATAATCTTTTATTTCCTTGTTTAACTGCTCCAAAATACTGTTTTTCATAAGCATAAGTTATTTGACTATATTTATATTGATTTTCATCGGATTTATTTCTTTTTAAATTATAGTAAAATGTAGTAAGTGAAGATAATACTACTTTTGCTTCGCCATTTAGAAATGTACGATTTGCCTCATTCGAACTTTCATATGAATTTATAGAATAATCTGGATAATTTTCTTTCATAAAAATATTAGGATACCCATTATCAATAGCAATAACATAAGGTTTTAAATCACTAATATGTGCAATATCTCCTAAACTATTATGATAAAAAAAGTATTTTTTGTTATTAAATAAAGGTTTATCTGAAAAATCTAAATATTTATCACGATCTTCTGTATAGAAAATACTTGCGTTAATATCTGCTTGACCTGTTTTAATCATTTTAATTGTTTCATCCCAAGGTGCTTCAATAAATTGAACTTGGATGTTATTTCTTTTTGCCCATAATTTCCAAATATCAATAATTAATCCATTTGCTTCATTTTTGGCGTTAGTAAATTTTAAAGGAGGGGTTTGTGCATTGTAAACAATCTTTATTGACTCTGTTGCATATATATAAATAGATAAGATAATAATAAAAAATAATGATTTCATAGTTTATATTATAGTGTAAAAAATTATAAATTAGTTAAATGATTATTTATTTAATAAAAAACTAGCTCTTTTATGAACTAGCTTTTAATTTGATAAAGTGAAATAAACTTATTCAGCTAATAAGTTTCTGTAAAACTCTCTATATTTTGTATCTTTTTCATCTCTAGCTTTCATAGCTGGTCTTGGGTGCTCATTTAATTGTCCAGTTAACATATATGGAATAGAATAACCCCAATCAAGTTCTTTTTCTAATGGAATAATAAACTCTTCAATGAATTTTAATACTGGCATTAATTTATACTTTGGATTTTTTAAGAAACCAATTAAAAGTTCCATAGGACAGTTTCCAGCTCCTCGTCCAAGTCCAGAAATAGTAACATCTAAGTAAGAAGTTCCATAAGTTAATGCTTCAATTGTATTTGCATATGCTAATTGCATATTATTGTGTGCATGAATACCAATTTGTTTACCATTTGCTTGTGCAACTTTTAAATATTTTTCTGTTAATTTATTGATTTGCTCAGGGTAAAATGAACCAAATGAATCTGCAATATATATTACATCAACGCTAGATTTAGAAACTGCCTCTAAAACTTCGTCTAATTCATCATCAAATGATTTTGAAATAGCCATAATATTAATAGTTGTTTCATAACCTTTTGCATGAGCTTCTTCAACAAGTTCAATTGCTGCTGGGATTTGATGAATATATGTAGCAATTCTAATCATATCTACAACAGATTCTTCTGCTGGAAGTAATTCTGAGTTTACTGTTCTTCCTATATCAGACATAACTGCAATTTTCATATTTGTATCGTTGTTTCCAACAATTCTTCTAATATCTTCTTCTTTACAGAAATTCCAAGGTCCAAACTCTTCTTCACTCATAATAGAAGGTGAATTGTTTTTACCAATTTCCATATAATCAATTCCTGCTGCTACACAAGTTTCATAATGTGCTTTTACAAAATCATCTGTAAAGTGAAAATTGTTTACTAATCCACCATCTCTAATAGTACAATCAAATACTTTTATATCTTCTCTTACTGTAAGTATTGAACCTTTTCTTTCAATCATAAATACTTCCTATTTTCTTTTAATAATAATTGTTGCAATAATATCTTAACACGGCTCAATAAAACTTTAAAAATTAGTATTAATATTATAAATAGAGCTAAATCTTGATTTGTTTCAATGAATAGCATAAAAGTTACATGTATAATATAAAGAATCTATAATAAATTGGGTAAAGAATGAAAAAAACAATATTGACAATTATAAGTACATCTTTTATTTCTACTATTTTTGTACAAGCTTCTTCAAAGATTGAAGTGATTACAAATGATACCTCTAGCGAAGAAATAAAATTGGTAAAATCAAAAGTTACAATAGAAGAGTGCAAAAAATATCTAGGGATTGAAAACTATAATTTTATAAATGAAATTTATAGTAATGGAAATACTGCACTTTTAAAATGTAAAGAAGAACTAAAAAAATAAGAATAGGCTTTATTAAAGCCTATTCTTTAGTATGAAGTTAAACTTAATACTTCTTCTTTTTTATCATATGAATAAATTGCATAGTTTGTAGTTTTCTCTTTAATTGCTGTTACTGCCATTCTATCTGCTAATTCATTTCCTTCAATTCCTGCATGGCCTTTAACATGTTTTATTTCTATGAAATCTTTAATTCTTTCATATAATTCATGTGTTTTTTTGATAAGCTCAAGATTTTTAATCTCTCCACCTTTTTTAGTCCAGCCTTTAGCTTTCCATCCATAAGCCCATGTTGTAATACAATCAATAGAATATTTTGAATCTGAATAAATAGTGATAATATTTTTTGAACTAGTTTGCTTTGCTATGAT
>NYWO01000077.1 GCA_002685075.1 Arcobacter sp. | reverse complement strand
GCATATAAAAATAAGAATTATAAAAAAGCCATTGAAAAATATTCAGACTTAGAACAAAATGAACAAACAAAATATAATCTTGCTAACTCATTATATAAAGAAGGAAAATATAAAGAAGCTATTAAAGAATATGATGGAATTAAAACTGATAATAAAGATTTTGATTTTAAAAAACTTCATAATTTAGGAAATTCTTATGTAAAAGTAAACAATCTTGAAAAAGCAAAAAATACTTATGAAAATGCTTTAAAACTAAAAAATGATGCCCAAACAAAAGAAAATTTAGATTTAGTAAAAAAAGCACTTGAACAAAAGAAACAAGAAAATAAAGACAATAAAAAAAATAAAGACAATGAAGACTCAAAAAACAAAAAGAAAGATTCAGAAAAAAAAGAATCTGATAAAAAGAAAAATCAAAACAAAAAAGATAAGAAAAAAAAAGAATCAAAAGAAAAAAACAAAGAAGCTAAAAACAAAGAAGAAATTAAAAATCCAAACGAAATATCTGATTTAGAAGAAGAAAAGTGGCTAAAACAACTCGAAAATCAAAAAACAAACTCATTAATGAAGAAAATGCATAGTAAAAGAGAGATAAATACACTAGAAAATCCTTGGTAATTACACAAAAGTTTCATAAAAAAGGTACATTTAATACATTTTTTTATATCATTTATTACTAAAAAAAAGGAGAATATATGAAAAAAAGTGTATTAAGTTTAACATTAGTAGGTGCATTAAGTATTCCAGCAATGGCTGCTCAATTTATTACAATAGGAACTGGTGGAGTTACTGGAACTTACTACCCAACTGGTGGAGCAGTTTGTAGAATGGTTAACAAACTTAAAAAAGAAACAGGTATTAGATGTACTGTTGAATCAACTGGCGGATCTGTTTATAATGTAAATACTATTAAAGCAGGTGAACTAGATTTTGGTATTTCTCAAAGTGATACTGCATATCAAGCATATAATGGTCAAGGAAAGTTTAAAGGAAAAGCACATAAAGATTTAAGATCTGTTATTGCAATTTATCCTGAATTACTTGCATTTGTTGCTAGAAAAGATAGTAATATCAATTCTATTGTAGATATGAAAGATAAAAAAATTAATATTGATGTTCCAGGTTCAGGTACAAGAATGACTACTGAAATCGTAATGGAAGCATTTGGTGTTAAAGATTCTTCATTAGCTTTAAAAAGTGAATTAAAGTCTACTGAAGGTCCAAATATGTTAAAAGATAAAAAAATTGATGGTTATTTTGGTATGTTTGGACACCCAACTGCAAATATCAAAGATGCTTCTAACTCTGTAGATATCAATATTGTACCAATTGATGGTCCTCAAGTTGATGAATTAGTTAAAAAATATCCATACTATGCAAAAGGTTCTATTTCTGGGACTTTCTATAAAGGTGTAACTACTGATGTTCCAAGTATTGGTGTTAAAGCTGTTTTAGTTTCTAGTACTGCTTTAGATAATAAAGCTGTTTATGTTGTAACAAAAGCAATTTTAGATAACTTCGAAGATTTCAAAAAACTTCACCCAGCTTACAAAACTATTACTAAAAAATCTTTACTAGATGGTTTATCTGTTCCTCAACATGAAGGTTCAAAAAAAGCATTTAAAGAAGCAGGTCTTTTATAAGACAAGCTATTTTTTGTTAAAAGGTTAAAGAGAATACTCTTTAACCTTTTTTTTTAAAGATATTTAAAAAGTCTACATAACACTAGTTTTTTTTAATATCTAATACCCAAAAGGATTTATATGAAACATAAAGTCGAATTAAGCGATAGGGAAGAGAAACTCGTTTGCGATCTTGAGGATAAAGAAAAGAGGAAGCATATTCCAGAATCAGAGGAAGTTCACTCTAATGAAGAAGAATTAATCGCTGATTTGGAAGGTCAAAGATCTTTTGATAAAACAAACTGGGAATTTTGGCTTATAGGATTAGTTGCATTCCTTTGGTCTACATATCAATTATACGTTGCATTTGTACCAACAAACGGTGCTTTTGTAAGATCAGTGCATTTAGCATTTGCGGTTGTATTGTGTTTTATGATGTATCCTATGTATAAATCACGTGTATTAAAATACAAAATACCATGGCATGCTTTTGCTTTTGCTATTGTTGGTGCTATTGGTGCATTATATGTTTATTACGATTATACTGGCTTATCAATGCGTGCAGGAGCATATTTACAAAGAGATGTTGTAATTGGTCTTATTACAATAGTTATCTTACTTGAAGCTGCACGTCGTGCTTTAGGTATGGCTCTTTCTATTATTGCAATTTGTTTCTTATTATATGACTACTTTGGTCAATATATGCCAGACTTAATTGCACATAAGGGTGCGAGTTTAACAAAACTTTCTTCACAAATGTATTTAACAACTGAAGGTATTTTTGGTGTTCCATTAGGTGTATCGGCTGGATTTGTTTTCTTATTTGTACTTTTTGGAGCATTACTTGAACGTGCTGGTGCAGGTGATTATTTTATTAATATGGCATATGCAGCTTTAGGTAAATATAGAGGAGGACCTGCAAAAGCATCTGTTGCTGCATCTGGTCTTACTGGGATTATCTCAGGTTCTTCTATTGCAAATACAGTTACAACAGGAACATTTACAATTCCTTTAATGAAAAGATTAGGATTCCCAGCACATAAAGCAGCAGCAGTTGAAGTTGCAGCTTCTACTAATGGTCAATTAATGCCTCCTATTATGGGAGCTGCTGCTTTTATTATTGCAGAGTTTTTAGGACTTGCATATACTGATGTTGTAATGGCTGCATTTATTCCTGCATTTGTTTCATATTTTGCATTATTTTATATAGTTCACTTAGAAGCATTAAAGTTAGGACTAAAAGGTGAAGAGCCTAGTAAACTTGCACGTGTTTGGGATATCTTTAAACAAGGTATTCACTATATAATTCCAATTTTCTTCTTAATTTATACATTAATTGTTTTAAAAGAATCTGCTCAAAGTGCAGCGCTTAGTGCAATTCAATTTATGATGTTAATTATGGTTACTCAAAAACCAATTGGTGCAATATTAAGAAAAGAAAAACTTACAAAAAGAATCTTCCTAGAAGGTTTTGAAGATATTGCTATTGGTATGGTAAATGGTGCTAAAAATATGGTACCTATTGCAATTGCTACTGGTGTTGCAGGTATCGTTGTTGGTTCTGTTACATTAACTGGTATTGGTCAAGTTTTAATTGAAGTAATTGAAGAGCTTTCAGGTGGTTATATCTTAGCTATTTTATTCTTTACTGGAGTTATTTCACTAATACTTGGTATGGGACTACCTACAACTGCTAACTATATTATTATGGCAAGTTTAACAGCACCTATTATTATTTCACTTGCTGCTGATAATGGATTCCTAATTCCAACAATCGCAGCTCACCTTTTTGTATTCTACTTTGGTATCTTAGCTGATGACACCCCACCCGTTGGTATTGCGGCTTATGCCGCAGCTGGGATTGCAAAATCCGATCCAATTAAAACAGGTATTCAAGGTTTTGCTTATGATATAAGAACTGCTATTTTACCATTTGCATTCTTCTTCAATAATAAACTATTATTAATAGATGGTGTTGATGCAAATGATCCAGATAACCCTGCATTATGGCAATGGATTACAAATCCTGCGGAAATAGCACTTATCTTTTCAATGGCTGTAGTTGGAATGTTTGCATTTTCTAGTGCCACTCAAAGTTACTTTATGATGAAAACAAGCATCATGGAAAGATTATCTTTCTTTGCTATTGTACCATTTATGCTGGTTCCAAATATTGCTCAAGAATGGTTACATTTACCACATGAATATGTATCTTATATAATTGGATTAGGTATATATGCAGCTATTTACTTATCACAAAAAGCAAAAATGAAAAATTTAGGATTAGTTTACTAAAAATAAAAGAATTGAAAATCTAAAAACTAATAGTTTTTAGATTTTCTCATTTGAAGTAGTTCTTTTTGAACTGAAATATTTACTGCCTCATTTGGTTCATAATCAAGTGAATAATTTCTTCCATCATAATCAACAGAATTTAAAATTATCTTCATAGCTTCCAGTCTAGCTTTATGCTTATCATCACTTCTTACAATATTCCATGGTGCAGATCTTGAAGTTGTACGTCTTAACATTTCATATTTTTTTTCAGAGAACTCATCCCATAAATCTTGTGCTTGCATATCAACTTCTGAAAACTTCCACTGTCTTAATGGGTCTTGAATTCTTCTATCAAATCTTCTTTTTTGTTCCTCTTTTGAAACAGAGAAATAAAGTTTAATTAAAATCATTCCTTGTCTTACTAGATCTTGCTCAAAATTTACAACATCTTCCATAAAAATTTCATGTTCTTCTTTTGTACAAAATCCGAAAATTGGCTCAACCATAGCTCTGTTATACCAAGACCTATCAAATAGTACTATTTCTCCACCTCTTGGAAAATGTTCTATATATCTTTGGAAAAACCACTGTGTTCTTTGAGTTTCCGTAGGTTTTCCAAGTGCAACTATTCTATAATGTTTATTATTCATATATCTAGTCATTCGTCTAATTGCACCACCTTTTCCAGAAGCATCTCTTCCTTCAAAAATAACAATCATTCTTTTACTATTTGATTCTAAATAATTTTGTAATTTAATTAGCTCAATTTGATATTTTTTTAACTCTTCAAGATCATAAATCTTTTGAATTCCTTCTTTTAAAATATGAGAGTTAAGCTTTTTATAATCACCTAAAATTGATATTAAATTATTATTCTCTTCTATTAATCTATTAAGTTCACTATTATCTGAATTATTAATATTTTCATTTACTATATTATTTTTAACAGTCTGCGTTACTTTTTCATTTACCATTATTGAATCTTTGAATTTTTGCATTAGATCTAATGCTGTTTTTTTTGTTAGGTTATCTTTTCTTGTATAACCTAATACCTTTACATATCGTTTTTTCTCATGCTGAAATCTTGCTATATATTTTTTACCAAAAGTTGGATGTGCAGCTTTTGAAATATATAATCCACTATGGTTTGTTTTTTCAAAATCACTTAAATTCATAACTAACGAGACCTTGCAAATTTATTTTCTTGTTCCATATTTTCAATCTCTTGTGTTCCAGTTGTTAAAATATGATCATCAGTTTTAATTTGTGATAAATCAATTTGATTTGGATATTCAACATGAGATAAAATATACTTTATACAGTTTAATCTAGCTTGTTTTTTATCATCACTTTTAATAACAGTCCATGGTGAAACGTCAGTATTTGAAGCCATTAACATTGAAAACTTAGCAATTGTATATTTATCCCAAAGTTTTTGAGACTCTTTATCTACAGGTGAAAGTTTGTACTGTTTAAGTGGATCAACTTCTCTTTTTTTGAATCTTTTAGCTTGTTCTTTTTTTGATACTGAGAAATAAAATTTCATTAAAATAATTCCAGACTTTACAAGCATTTGTTCAAATTCAGGAACTTCTTTTAAAAACTCATGATGTTCTGTTTTAGTACAAAATCCCATCACTGGTTCAACACCAGCTCTGTTATACCATGATCTGTCAAATAAAACTATTTCACCAGCACTTGGTAAATATTGTGTATATCTTTGAAAATACCACTGTGAAGTTTCTCTATCACTTGGTTTTTCTAAAGCAACTACTCTAGCACCCCTTGGATTTAAGTGCTCTGTAATTCTTTTAATAGTTCCACCTTTTCCAGCAGCATCTCTACCTTCAAAAATCATTAGAACTTTTAATCCTTTATCTTTTACATGATTTTGAAACTTTAGCAACTCTATTTGCATTTTTCTTAGATCTTGTTCGTACTCTAAAGTCTCTTTTTTAACCCAAACTTGAACTTTTTTTGCTTTCTTTTTCTTTTTTTCCATTATAAATTAATCCTTTATGAAAGTCTACTTATATACTCATTGTATCCAAAATTGTTTATTATTTCATAACAATCATCTGATACTTTTATTACAACTGAAGGTAATTTTATACCATTGAAAGTTGTAGTTTTTACCATCGTATAATGTATCATATCTTCTAAAATAATTTTATCTCCTACTTCTAAAGGCTTATCGAAAGAGTAATCTCCTATAATATCGCCAGCTAAGCAAGTATTTCCACCTAACCTATAAGTGAACTCTTTTTCATTTGCATTTCCTGCATTTCTTATATCTGCTCGATATGGCATTGCAAGAGTATCTGGCATATGTGCTTCAGCTGAAGTATCTAAAATAGCTAGATTCATTCCATTTTTAATAAGATCTAAAACAGTTGCCACTAAATAACCAGTTTGCCAACCTACTGCTTCACCTGGCTCTAAAAATACTTTTAGATGTGGGTATCTTTTTTTAAATTCTTTTAATAGTTTTATCAGTCCTTCAACATCATAATCACTTCTAGTAATATGATGTCCTCCACCAAAATTCACCCATTTTAGTTTGTCAAAATATTGTGAAAAGTTTTTTTCAAAAGCTTTAAGTGCTCCTTCTAAAGCATCTACATTTTGTTCACAAAGAGCATGAAAATGTAAGCCCTCAACGCCATTTAGATTCTCTTCTTCAAAGTTTTCTTTTGTAATTCCAAGTCTAGAATTAACTGCACATGGATTATATAAATCAACCTCAACACTTGAATACTCAGGATTTATTCTAAGTCCTATAGAGGTTTTGCCCTGTGCTTTACTCTTGAATTGTTTTAGTTGATTAAAAGAGTTAAAAACTAAATGATTTGAAAGTTCGATGATTTGATCAATTTCATCTTCTTTAAAAGCAGGTGAATAAGTATGCACTTCTCCACCAAACTCTTCCTTCGCAAGTATTGCTTCATGAAGTCCTGAAGCACAACATCCTTTTAAGTATTTTTTACATAAATCAAATGTTGAATACAGTGCAAAACCTTTTAAAGCCAAAAGGATATTTACATCTGCTTCATCTTGTATTTTTTTTAATAACTTTAGGTTTTTTTCTAAAAGGTCCTTTTCACATACGAAACTAGGGCTTGGTAATTTATCAAAGCTATTTACTATCTTTTTATTCTTCTTCAAACGGTTCAAAATCCTCTTTTGTTACACCACAATCTGGACATTCCCAATCATCTGGTATATTTTCAAATGCTGTTCCTGGTTCAATTCCAGAATCAGGATCACCAATAGCTGGGTCGTAAATATAATCACATACAGTACATATATATTTTTGCATCACTTTCTCCTAATATTTATAAAATATTATACAAGTTTATTGGTTCTAAAAATACTTTATTTAAAAACTAATTCTAAATTTTAAACTTATTTTATCTTTTACTAATCAGTTGGTAAATCTAATATTTTCCAAGGTAAACCTTGAGTCATTAACTCATCCATAAATGGTTTAGCATCAAACTCTTCAATATTAAATACACCTTTCCCATCCCAGATGCCTTTATAAAGCATTTTAGTACCAATCATTGCGGGAACTCCAGTAGTATAAGATACAGCTTGTGCTCCTGTTTCTTTATAACACTCTTGATGATCACAAGTATTATAAATATAAACTTTTTTCTTTTTCCCATCTTTTATTCCCGTGATAATACAACCAATATTTGTCTTACCTACTGTTCGAGGACCTAGTGATGCAGGATCTGGTAATAATGTTGCTAAAAATTCAATAGGAATAATCTTTTGTCCCTTATGCTCTACTTCTTTAATACCTAACATTCCTACATTTTCTAAACATTTCATATGTTGTATATAAGAATCACCAAAAGTCATAAAAAATCTAATTCTTTTTAAACCTTTTATATTTTTACATAAAGACTCTAACTCTTCATGGTATAAAAGATAAGAAGGCTTTACTCCAACTTCTGGATAATCATGGTCAATTCTAATCTCCAAAGGTTTAGTTTCAATCCACTCTCCTACACCTTCATCATTTTTTTCCCAATATCTACCATTTGCAGATACTTCTCTTAAGTTTATTTCTGGATTAAAGTTTGTAGCAAAAGGATATCCATGATCACCTGCATTACAATCCATAATATCTATATAGTTAATCTCATCAAATAAGTTTTGTTGAGCATAAGCACAAAATACACCTGTAACTCCAGGGTCAAACCCAGAACCTAAAAGAGCTTTAACACCAGCTTTTTCAAACTGTTCTTGCTTTGCCCACTGTTCTTTATATTCAAACTTTGCCTCGTCTGGATGCTCATAATTTGCAGTATCCACATAATCAACACCAGTTTGCGTACATGCATCCATGATTGTTAAATCTTGGTAAGGTAAAGCAACATTTAAAACAACACGTGGTTTTACTTGCCCTATTAATGAAACAAGTGCGGGAACATCATCTGCATCAACAGATGCAACATCAATACTAACACCTTGATTCTTTAATATTTCATCTCTTATAGCTTCACATTTTGAAATAGTTCTAGATGCTAATGTGATTTTTTCAAAGGTGTCGATATTCATTGCACACTTTACAGTTGCTACTCTACTAACCCCACCAGCTCCAATAATTAAGATACCTGTATTTGTATTTGTCATTTTGACCTCTTATATATTATATTAGAAGGATTATATTATCTTTTAAGTAAATATTTGTTAAAGTTACGAACAATATATGGGGATGATTTGGCTTCGATTAGAGCATTGAAGTTTAGTTGCATGTCGGCCTGAACACGCCGTTATACGGTTCATTTTTTTTAAACGCAAATAATAATAATTATTCTCCAGCTTACGCAGCAGCGTAAGTTTTAATTTAGACTCCCCTTAAGTGGGTCGAGACTAGGAGGCTCATTCTACTGATGCTATATAGGTAG
>NYWO01000076.1 GCA_002685075.1 Arcobacter sp. | reverse complement strand
GAAGTTGCAAAAGAGTTATCATTACAATTAGGTGTTCACTTTGAGAGATTTGATATGAGTGAATATATGGAAGCTCATACAATTTCAAGACTTATTGGTGCACCTGCTGGGTATGTTGGGTTTGAGCAAGGTGGATTATTAACAGAAGCTATTAGAAAACATCCTCATACTGTATTGTTACTAGATGAAATTGAAAAAGCACATCCTGATTTAATGTCTGTACTGCTTCAAGTTATGGATAATGCAGAATTAACTGATAACTCAGGAAATAAAGCAGATTTTCAAAATGTAATACTTGTAATGACATCAAATTTAGGTGCAACTGAAGCAAATGTTATGGGATTTGCAAAAGATGATAACCTAAATGAAAATAAAGCAATTGCAAAATTCTTTGCTCCTGAATTTAGAAATAGACTTGATAGTGTTGTTTCTTTTGAAAGTTTATCTCTTGATGTTGTAACAAAAGTTGTTGCTAAATTTATTTCTGATTTAGAAGAGCAATTAAGTGATAAAAATATCAAAATCAATATAAGCACTAAAGCTAAAAAAGAGCTTGCAAGTATCGGTTATGATAAAGCTATGGGAGCTAGACCTCTTAATAGAGTAATTTCTGATAAAATTAAAGATGTATTAACAGATGAAATTTTATTTGGAAAACTTAAAAAAGGTGGAGTTGTAAATATTGATTTTAAAGACGAATTTATTTTCAAATACGACGTTTAAAATCACGATTTATATACAATTGTAAATTAATATAAATAAACTTTAATTACTTTCTTAATGTAAAGGAAGTAAAATTCAAAATTATTTAAGAAAAGGATCAAAAGAAATGACAAAGATTTTAATAAGTTCTGCAGTTGCAGTTTTACTATTAACAGGGTGTGGTGAAGATAAAAAAGTTACAACAGAAGTAGCGAAAGTAGAAGAACCTGCTAAAACTGAAACAGTAAAAGCAATAGAATCTACAAAAGCTGTTGTAAAAGAAGCTAGTGCTGAAGTTAAAGAAACAGTTACAAAAGCGGCAAATGAATTAAAAACTACAGTAAGCGAAGCTACTACAAAAGTTGTAAATAATACTACTGCTGCAGTTACTGCTAAAGCTGTTGAAGTTAAAGATACAGCTAAAGAAGTAGTTGCAAACACAGTAGAAAAAACAAAAGAAGTTGTATCAAATGCTAGTGAAGCTGCTACAAATAAAGTTGTAAGTACAGTTGCAGCCGTAACTGCTACAAAAGAAACAACAACTGAAAAAGCAGAAGCTGTTAAAGCTGAAACAGTTGCAAAAGTTGCAGCAGCTGCACCTTCAATTAATGCAAAAGCATTATTTGGTGCATGTGCAGCATGTCATGGTCAAAATGGTGAAAAAGCAGCATTAGGTAAATCACAAATTATTAAAGGTTGGGATAAAGCTAAAGTTATCGCTGCTTTAAATGGTTATAAAGATGGTTCATATGGTGGAGTTATGAAAGGTGTTATGAAAGGTCAAGTTGTGACTAAATCAGACGCAGAGATTGATGCATTAGCTGGATTCATTTCTAACTTATAAAATAAAAAGAACAAGCATTATTTTTATTCCAGGATAAAGATTCATTTCTTTGTCCTTTAATTATAATTAGTTATAATATTATTTTTAAATAAGGTAATATTATGAATAAATTAACTATTTCTATTGATATGGGTGCAAAAAATAATGGAGTGTTTATTGTAAAAACACAGAATAAAAAAGTACTAGATAAAAAAGCTACTTGTATTATAGTGAATAAAGGTAGTATAAACTTTTCCAAAAAATCAAGACGAGAAAATCGTCATAAAGATAGAAACTACAAAAGAAGAAAACTATCAAAAAGACTTATTTCAGAACTTATTGACCTTTCAAAATATGATAATAAACAAACAGAACAAATTTTTGGACTTTTAAATAACCGTGGTTATACATTTATTTCTACATCAACAGAGTTTGAAAAGTTAAATGATATTACAAGTGAATTTATTAATATGTATTTTGAAGATTTAAAAGGATTAAGTTCAAGAGAAGATTTTGAAAACAAAATTAGTGAGTTTGAAGATTTAGAAAACTTAGAAGACTTTATTGAAAATATAAATGAAAAGGTTGATTTTGAATGTAAAAAGAAAAAAGCAGAATTTTATAAGAATTATCAAGATTCTTTTTCAAACTTTATCAAAAAAGATTTACAAAATATAAAAAAACTATTTTCTTCTATTTTAAATGAAATACAAATAGGTTCTAAACCTAGAAAGAAATACTTTGATGAAATAAAAGATGAAATTGAAAAGGATTTTGATTTTATAGAAAATTTTTCAAAAGTTGAATTTTTTAATATTATTTCAAATATCTCAAATCTACAACTTAGAGTTTTACGAAAATACTTTAATAATAAATATGATGATGTTTTAGATACTAAAAAACTTGATATAAAAATAAGAGCTTATTTTAAAGCTTTTCATTATAAAAGCGAAAAAGAAAGAACTCAAAGAGTAGAATTATTTGAAGTATTAAATAAAGAAAAAGATATTTTAAATTTCTTAAAAAATACAAATCCTATGCTTACTATTCCACCTTATGAAGATATGAATAATCGTAATACTTACAAGTGTAATTCTATGCTTATAAAACCTTCTCTTATTACAAAAGACTTAGAAAATACAATTGATTTACTTCTGAAAAGTGATTACTTCTCTACTCTTTTAATTAGTAATGATGGAGAGTTTAAAAAAGAAAGTTTAATCAAAATAAAACCAGCTACAAATAATACATATATTGATACAGATTTTACATACTCAAAGTATCTTCAAAGAATCCTAGATACTAAAATAGATGATGATAATAAAATATATCATCCAAGAGTAGTATTTAAAAACAAAAATCCAAAAGCAATAGAGTTATTCAAAAAACTATTTGGTACTAAAACTTATGATAATTTACTTGACATTGCAACAAGTTATTATGAAGAAGAAACAAAAATACACAATGGAATATATAAAGAAAATACTTCAATATTTGAAAAATGTAATACAAATACATCATATAAAAATAATGTAAAAGAGTTATTATTAAAACCATTATATTCACATAATTTTACACATGATGAAACAAAAGAATTTATTTCAGAAATTGAAAACTATGAAGAAAAAATAAATAGAACTACACTTTTAGGTTTTTTGAAATTTGTTGAAGAAGAGTATAAAAAGTACCAAAATAGTTTCTATCATATTATTACTCATAATTTTGAGTTAGAAAATATAAAAGATGTAAAAGATAAAGATATAAAGAAACTAATCTTAGGTCTAGATTCTTGTGTGGATTCTTTGAAAAATATTTTGAATAAACTAAATATAAAAACATATTTAAATGATATAAAAAAAGTAGAAAAAGAAAATCTTTCAAAAGTTCTAAATATTTTAAAGCAAACATATAACATACTTTTTTATGATTTAAGTGGATTTTCTAAAACTTGTAAATCTTGTACAAAAGAAAATGCTTTAAGAAGTGATGAAAACTTTTCTATAGGAAAACGACTTTTATCTGATGTAGCAAAACCAATAGATGGTATGCTTGATATGATGATAGATAGATTAGCTTATGAGATAACACAACAAATAAATAAAAAAGATATAGAAAACTGTGAAAGTTTAGAAATACTGCTAGAACAAAATAGATTTGAATTTGAAGAAAATTTAAATGAAATTAAAAGAGCAAATGATTCATCAATAAAAAGATATAAAAATGATACAAAAAATATTTGTCCATATTTAGATACTACTTTTGAAAAAGGGGAGTATGACCATATTTTACCTCAAAGTAAAGAAGTCTATAACTCTAAAGCAAATATGATTTATTGTTCTAGTAAAGGAAATAGAGAAAAATCAAATAAGATTTATAAACTAGAAGATTTAAATATAAAACACTTAAAAGAAATTTTTGGACTAGAAGAGTTAGAAAAGATTAAAGAGTTTATTTCTAAGTATATAAAAACTATTAATGAAAAAGATTTTAAAAACTTTGATAATCTAAAACTAAATCAACAAAAAGCTTTTAGATATGCACTATTTATGCCTACTAATTCAGAAGAATATAAAAAGGCTTTAAATTTAGTAAAAATAGATAAATTAAAAACTTTTTCAAATGGTACTCAAAAAAGATTAGCACGATTTATTTATGAAAAATTAGTAAATAAATACCCAAGAGAATTTAAAAATAAACAAATAAATATAGATAGTAAAACAGTTGATAGTATGCTTGTATCTGCAACTAGAAAATCATTATCTTCTTCTAATAAAGAGTTGGAAAAAGAAAAATACCAAGAAAGCCACTCTCATTGTATTGATGCAATGATTGTATTTTATTTAGCAAATTCAAAAATAGAAGGTAGAGCTGATAGAAAAAAAGATAACTTGACTACTTTAATTCCAAGGTATAATTTTGAAGATATTTATTTAAAAGAATCAGGTATAAACAATCTATCAAAAAATGTAACTTTTATAAACTCTCCAAAAAAAGAAGTTGGTTCATACAAACTTTTTGATGACACTATTTATGCAGAAAACTACAAACACATAACAAAAGAAAGTCTTAAAAAAGATGAGTTTGAGTGCTTGATATATCATAGTATACTTTTTAAAAATCAAAAGTCAAAAAAAGTTTTTATCAATAATATAGAAGAATTAAAAGATGAAAGTATTTATAAAATTGATGTACAAAAAGTATCAAATCTTATCTATACATTATTTAATCAAAGAGATAAATCTACACTTTTAAAGCTAAAATTTTTAGATAAACTTCAATACTTTACTTCAAGAAAAGAAATAGAAAGTATATTTTTTGATGAAAAAAGAACAAAATTAAAAAAGTTTAATGAAATTAAAAATATTCCATATTTTAGTGTTAATCTATATAAAGCAGTTTATAAAAAGCTAGAAAATAAAAGAGATTTATTTATTGTTGAAAATGATAAAAGTGTATTAAATAGTAAAGTTTTAAATGATTTATTAATAGAAATGTTTGAATCAAAACAAAAAGATGAAAATAAAGAAAAAAGAAAAAGAGCTAAGAAAAGACATAAATATACTCTACCAATATTAGGAAGCCCAAAATTTAAAATAAAAAGAGCTAATACTTGGCAAGTACTAGGAAATAACGATATTGCAACTAAAAACTATATTATAAATGGTGATATAAAACCTATAGCATTTTTTGGTAAAAATACTTATCCTGTAAAGGTAAAAGATTTATTAGATTGTTTATTAGTGAATGAAGATACTAAAAGTGTGTATCATGTACCTATAAATATATCTGAAATATCTAAGTATGTTTCAAAATTAGAATATTTAGTTACGGAAGCAAAAAGATGTACACTACTTGTAACTTTTAACAAAAATAGTTTTAAAGATATAAACTTTAATGAAATAAAAGTTTTCGATGGAACAAAAGATGAAATATTTAAACTTTTGATTAACAATTACATAGATAATAAAGATTTAAATATATCTAATTATATTGGTTCTATTAGAGATGGGTTAAAAGCTAAAGCTATGTTAATTGATAGTAATAGTACAACAATAACATTGCAATATAAAGCAGCTATAAATGTAAGTAAAAAGAATATCATTTTAGAAAATCTAAAATGAAACATATAATAGTAAACAATTTTGGTATGTTTTTAGGATTAAAATCCCAAAGACTCACCATCAAAAAAGACGGATGTATTGTAAATGAAATAGCACTAAATAGAATAAAAACTATTCAAGTTTTATCTCGTGGGATTTCTCTTTCAAGTGACTTGATAAATTCTTGTTCACAAAGAGGTATAAAAATATTTTTTAATACCTTTAATTCTTTTAGTGCTTTACATACACTGTATGAACACAAATCAGTAATGGTAAGAAATAATCAATTTTTATGTTGTGATGAAAAAAAAGGCTTAGAACTTGCTCGACAACTAATAATAGGAAAACTCAAAAATCAAAGAGCAACACTTTTATATAGTAGTAGAAGTATTACAGATGGAAGAAAACAAAAAGTAATAGAAAGCTTTGATAAATCTATCTATCAACAAAAAAATAAAAAAGATTTATCAAAAGAGTATATTTTAGGTATTGAAGGTGTTAGTGCTAGTTTTTTATTTTGAGTACTTAAAGGCTATGGAGTTACTTCCTTCAAGTTTTGTATATAGAACTAAAAGACATTCAGAAGAGATGACTAACATCGCATTAAATTACGGTTATGCAATACTCTTCAATTTTATATACAAGTCTTGTATAAATGCAGGACTAGAACCATATTATGGAGTACTTCATAGTGTTAGAAGTGCAAAACCATCTTTGATACTTGATATTATGGAAGAATACCGAAGCTTTGTAGTTGATAGAAATATTATAAAACTAAAATCAAAACTATCAAAAGCCAAAGATTTTGACAAAGTAAAAAAAGATGTTGCAAGTGCAATTTTAAATACCTTATCAAAAAAGTATAAATACAATCATAGAAAACTAACTTTAGAAAGTATAATACAAAGACAAATTTATAAAATATCAGGATATTTTTGTAGTGAAAATAAATACAAATCTTATATTTTTAGGTGGTAATGATGTATAGTCAAATATTGGTAAGTTATGATATAAGTGAAACAAAAAAACGAAATAAATTTTTTGATGAACTAAAAGACTTAGGGCTTAAATCTATTCAAAAATCTGTTTTTTGGGGATATGTTCTTCCTAGTGAAAAAAGAATAATAAAAGAATTATTTAAAAAGTACTGCGATATTCAAACTGACAAAGCTTTTATCGTAAATGCAACACTAGATAAAGATTTAAAAGATAGTTTTGGTTATGATGAAGATGATTTTCCTCATCCTGAAAATTTTTAGATAATATGATACCTATTAATCTAATCAGACAATATAAGTTTTGTCCTAGAATTGTATATTATAATTTACTCACAAATATTAAACCTTTTTATCCAAGACAAGTAAGCTTAGGTGTAGAATACCATGACTTACAAAATGAGCTATTAAATTCAAGAAAATTCAAAAAATTTCATATTGATTATAAAGAGATTATAAGTGATAAGTATTTTGAAGATGAAAAGTTAGGTATTTGTGGAAAAGTTGATTTAGCTTTTTTAACTTCTAATGAAATAATACCCGTAGAGTTTAAACATATAGAAAAGAAACCTAGTTATTCTCATATATTACAATTAGTAGGATATGGAATACTTTTAAGTAAAAAATATAATAAAGAATTTAATTGCGCTTTTATTGTTTATTCTAATAATATGAAATTTCATAAAATAGAAATAACAAATAAACATATAGAAGATTTTTATAAAGTAATAAAAAGCATACAAAAGATACTAAAAAATGATTTATTACCAAATAGTGATGCAAACGAAGCAAAGTGTATACAGTGTGAGTATTTAAATTTTTGTAATGATAGATTTTAACGTTAAAAGTTTTTGGGATGAGTATGATAAATCAGTGACTCATTTCATTTGTATTTATCCCACGGTACTTTTAAAACCTTTAATGATTTCAACCAGAGGTTGTATCTACTTATAATTTGTTAGAAGAAAAGTATATCATTTTTTCCACAAATATACAACTTTTGACAAGTTTTTTATAAATGGAAAAATTTATAATTTACAAACTCTATAAACCCCTTAAATAAGGGAATAAAATTTGCTCTAACAAATTATAACTAGACACAACTTAGTTTGAAACTAACTCGCGCTATAGTCTTTAGCATTTCCGTTGTCCTAACAAATTATAACTAGACACAACTTAGTTTGAAACAGTAATGCAAACGTGCAAGTAAGATTAAACGAAAACTAACAAATTATAACTAGACACAACTTAGTTTGAAACCCAATCTTGCTCGGTCTTATAAGGGCATAATTTACCTAACAAATTATAACTAGACACAACTTAGTTTGAAACACAGCAAAAGCGGTATAAAAGGAGTATGAGTATGCCCTAACAAATTATAACTAGACACAACTTAGTTTGAAACAGAATTGGTAGTTCTAAGATGGGAAAAGCTTTTTTTCTAACAAATTATAACTAGACACAACTTAGTTTGAAACTTGACCTATACTCGCATCTAAAATCTTTTCAATTCTAACAAATTATAACTAGACACAACTTAGTTTGAAACAAATTCATCTAAAGTTAAAGCCCGTACAGCTCCTTTCTAACAAATTATAACTAGACACAACTTAGTTTGAAACTTTGGGTTCTCATCTTCTATTTGTGCTGCTGCTAATAGCTAACAAATTATAACTAGACACAACTTAGTTTGAAACTAAAATAGCAGATATTGTAAAACAAGTAGCTTCTAGCTAACAAATTATAACTAGACACAACTTAGTTTGAAACTCCATATTTGTAATAATCCCCTCACCTTCCAATAACTAACAAATTATAACTAGACACAACTTAGTTTGAAACTGTGATACTAATTTGTCGTACTCTTTATTCTTTCTAACAAATTATAACTAGACACAACTTAGTTTGAAACGCATAGAATCGCATAAAGCCATTATTTTGGTAGAAACTAACAAATTATAACTAGACACAACTTAGTTTGAAACATAGCAATACAAACACTTAGTACAAGTGCAATATCTAACAAATTATAACTAGACACAACTTAGTTTGAAACTTTGAGTTACGGTACTTGAACTAGCAGTTTTTTTACTAACAAATTATAACTAGACACAACTTAGTTTGAAACACAAGCTCAGATTTAGAAAGGTTAAAAAATGAGTACTAACAAATTATAACTAGACACAACTTAGTTTGAAACTCTAAAGTCGCTTGCAATGCTGCGTGACCAATAAAACTAACAAATTATAACTAGACACAACTTAGTTTGAAACTAGCCCAATTCTTTTGCTTCATCATCACATGCAGTCTAACAAATTATAACTAGACACAACTTAGTTTGAAACTTAGGTTTTATATCTCTATCTTTATTCTCAAGTCTTTCTAACAAATTATAACTAGACACAACTTAGTTTGAAACATTAAAAGGGAAGTTTTGTTCCTATAAAGAAATAGCTAACAAATTATAACTAGACACAACTTAGTTTGAAACTACAATGATAGAAGTAATACAATTGAAGTTACTTCTAACAAATTATAACTAGACACAACTTAGTTTGAAACTTGATGGGTATAGAAAATTATGAGGAGTACTACAGCGACTAACAAATTATAACTAGACACAACTTAGTTTGAAACTCAACATGCTCTATAAACCTATCCGTACCACTTGCACTAACAAATTATAACTAGACACAACTTAGTTTGAAACAAACATATGATGTATTTAAATACTAAAGGCTTATATTTTTTAGTATATAACCTTTATAGTAAAAGCTACCTACAATTCATTATATTATAAACTTTTAGATATAATCTTTAAAAAATAAGGCTTATATTTGGATGTCTATCCTTTAGATAAAAACTCATATATTTTTCCAAATCCAATTTATGCAGAAGATAAAGGCTTACTAGCTTATGGTGGGGATTTAAATCCATCTAGAATTATGACTGCATATTTAAATGGTATTTTTCCTTGGTATAACGAATCTGACCCAATTTTATGGTGGAGTCCCAATCCTAGATGTGTATTAAATTTTGAAGATTTTAAAATATCTAAAAGTCTTCAAAAAGTTATAGATAAAAATATATTTGAAATAAGATTTGATACTAATTTTACTCAAGTTATGAAAGAATGTAAAAATATTAATAGAGAAAATCAAAAGGGAACTTGGATACAAGACGAGTTAATTGAAGCTTACACTAAAATACATCAAATGGGATTTGCTCACTCTTTTGAAGCTTATTATAATGGTGAGTTAGTTGGTGGTGGGTATGGAATAAATGTAGGAAATATTTTTTGTGGTGAGTCAATGTTTGCTAAAAAAACTGATGCTTCAAAAGTTGCTCTTTATTTTTTGATTCAAAGATTAAAAGAAAAAGGTTTTTCTTTTATAGATTGTCAAATACCAACTCCTCATTTATTATCATTGGGTGCAAGAACAATGGATAGAAAAGAGTTTTTATTGGAAGTGAAAAAATCAGCTGAGAACTTAAAAGAGTTCTAAATTTAAAAGGAAAAATATGGCAGGAAATAATGAAAACAATCCCTTACATGGAATAAAACTAGAAATGATTCTAAATGAATTAGTAGATGAGTTTGGATGGGAAGAGTTAGATAAAAGAATAAAAATAAACTGTTTTTATAATAATCCATCAATAAAATCTTCTTTGAAGTTTTTAAGAAGAACTCCATGGGCTAGGACTAAAGTTGAAAATTTATATATAAAAACTTTTAAAAAATCTTAATATATTAAAACTAATGAAAATTATACTAAGATATGTTTCCAAAAATTTATAGGATATTTAATATGATAAAAAAAATAGATACAAATAGTGAAGAGTTCCAAACAGAATTTGAATTAACAAAGCAATTTACAGATAAAGTTGTTAAAAACTTTAACTTTGCATATAATCCAAATGATGAGGTAAATGAATCAATTCAAATGGGACTTGCTAGAAATAAAATGATATATGGGAAAAGGTACTGTCCATGTTTTATGGTTATTGGTGAGACAAAAGAGGAACAAAAAGCAGCTGATAATAGATTATGTCCATGTAAACCTGCTTTAGAAAAAGAGATACCTCAAACAGGTAACTGTCACTGTGGAATTTTCTGTACACAAGAGTTTGCTTCTCAAGCTGCTAAAGAAGAAGATTTACATGATGCAATTGCAACTCATTCAAGAGGTCTTACAAAAGAAGAGTGTGAAGATTTACTTTTAAAACAAGAAGTGAATTCTCAAGAATTAGAGTCTTTACTTGAAGCTAGAGATTTAGGCTTTGTTAAATTCAATCTTATTGATACAAGAGAGTGGATGGAATGGGTAGGAACTCGGATTAAAGGTACAGATTACTTAATTCCTACTACATCATTTTATCAAGCACTTGAAAGAGTTGATGATCAAAAAGATACTCCTGTAATCGTTTATTGTTTAAGTGGAAGTAGATCTGCATATTGTCAAAGAATCATGTTAGATTTAGGTTATAAATCAGTTGCTAACTTAGACTATGGAATTTCTACTTATCAAGGTGAAAGAGAAAGTGGAGAAGAGTAAACTCTTCTAGTTAAGCTTGAAAGGGATGTATCTTTTTAGGATTCATCCTTCTTATCATAATAAGACACATTATCTTTGTAGTCTTCCGTATAAGTTTTTAATAAATGCATAATTGATATGAAGAATGTCACCATTGCAGGGCCTATAATCATTCCCCAAAAACCAAATGTTGAAAGTCCAGCTACAATTGAGAAAAATATTAGTATTTCATGCACTTTTGTAGGTGTTTTTACAACTTTTTGATTTATATATTTTATAATAACAGGTTTAGCAAAAGTATCAGCAAATACAGAAATCATAAGTATTGAATAAGCAGCAATTACAATTGCATTTGTAATTGAACCTGTAATTGCTTCATAAACCACTAAAGGAAGCCACATAATAACTCCTCCAATTACTGGAATTAATGAAGCAAAGCCATACATTACTCCTAATAGTAAGCCGTCATATCTATAAAAAGTTAAAAAGAATCCAAATAAAAATCCTTCAAATATAGCTGTAATTAATACAGAATATAAAACAACTGTCATTACATTTGAAGATTCATAAAAAAGTGTAATTGAGTCATCTTTTTTGATTGGTAATAGCTCTTTTACAAAAGTAGATATTGTTGTAGAATATAGTGTAAAAAAGAAATAAAAGATTAGAATTAGAACCATATCCATCATAAAACCAGCAGAATTTTTACCAATAGAGCCACCGATTGTTAGTGTCTTTTGTGCAATTTGTCCTACATCTATTTTTGTTAGTATTAAACTTAATTGTTCTTTTATAAATAAGAAATCATCAGAAAGATTTTGTACCCAAAATTTGAGATTTGAAAATTCTTTGATTAATGCTTGTTGGTCAAGATGATTAAAATAATTTGCGAATGCAAAAATACAGTACATTACAGGAATAAAGAATATTCCTGCAAGTGTAAGAGTCATAATAACTGTTGAAGTAATTCTACTTTTTAATCTATTTTCTAAATATAATGTTAAAGAATTAGTTGCAACTGCTAAAAGTAGAGCAACAAATAGTGCTTTTAAAAATGGACTAAATAATTCCACCATAAAAAACATTGTAACAGCTGCTATAAAAATCAAAAAGTAAACTGGTTTCAAAATAAACTACCTTCATCTTCTAGCTTGTCACTATTAGGATATGAAAGTCTAAACATCTCATATGTTTTTATACTTGCAACTCTTCCTCGTGCTGTTCTTTCTATAAAACCATTTGCAAGTAAATATGGTTCAATTGCATCTTCAATTGTTCCTTCATCTTCACTTAGTGCTGCGGCCATTGTTGAAAGACCCATAGGTTTTCCTCTATTTGAAACTAAAAGTTCAAGAAGGTTTATATCCATCTCATCAAAACCACTTTCATTAACTCCAAGTTCATCTAAGGCAAACTTACATCTAGATAAATTTATACTCTCTTCATTTTCTACTTCAGCAAAATCTCTTACACGCCTTAGAAGTCTTAATGCAACCCTTGGAGTTCCTCTACTTCTTCTTGAAATTTCATCTGCTGCATTGTTTTCACAATATTTATTTAATTTTTCAGATGCTATTTGAATAATCTTTGCTAATTCTTGATGATTATAAAATTGCATTCTAAAATGCATCCCAAATCTCTCACGTAAAGGATTTGAAAGCATTCCAGCTCTTGTTGTTGCACCAATTAGAGTAAATCTTGGAAGATCAATTTTAACAGTTTGAGCAGCAGGTCCAGAACCAATAATAATATCTAATCTATAGTCTTCCATTGCAGGATAAAGTATCTCTTCAACCGCAGGTGAAAGTCTATGTATTTCATCAATAAATAAAATATCGCCTTCTTCAAGGTTTGTTAAAATTGCAGCTAAATCTCCAGATTTTTCAATCATAGGACCAGCTGTAATCTTAATATTTGTATTCATTTCATTAGAAATTAAATATGAAATAGTTGTTTTTCCAAGTCCTGGAGGTCCATAAAATAGTATATGGTCTAGGGCTTCATTTCTTTTTTTACTAGCCTCAATAAAAACTTTTAGATTTCTTTTTATTTTTTCTTGACCAATATAATCATCCCAAGAAGAGGGCCTTAAACTTACTTCATTATTATCTTCTTCAAAAGATACTGATTCAACTTCTACAATTCTTTCCATCTTTTAATATTCTTCATCTTTTGAAGGAAATGATGAGTCTTGAACATCACTTCTGTATTGATTTACCGACTCTTTTACAAGTTGTGCACCATTTAAATAGTGTCTTACAAATTTGGGTTTAAACTCTTCAAAGAAACCTAACATATCTGACCAAACTAATACTTGTCCATCTGTTACATTTCCTGCACCAATTCCAATTATTGGTATATTTACAGCTTGTGTGATTTTTAAAGCAGTATCACTCATTACTCCTTCAACTACAATAGCAAATGCACCTGCTTTTTCTACAGCAATTGCATCTTGGATTAACTGTTCTGTATCTTCTTCTGTTTTCCCTCTAACTTTATATCCACCTTCACTTCTTACATATTGTGGCATAAGACCAATATGACCCATAACTGCAATTGAATTTGAAGTTAAATGTTTTATAATATCTGCTTTATCTGCTCCACCTTCAATTTTAACAGCAGCTGCTAGCGTTTCTTGATAAACTTTTACTGCGTTTTGTAAAGCTTGGTTTTCATTTATATATGTACCAAATGGCATATCTAGAACTACAAAGGCTTTTGGAGCACCTTTACATACTGCATTTGTATGATAAATCATTTGATCAAGTGTTGCTGAAAGAGTATCTGGCATTCCAGCAAAGCTCATATTTAGACTATCACCTACTAAAATCATATCTGCAATTTCATCAAAAAGCTTTGCAAAAAGTGCGTCATATGCCGTTATCATAGTAAGTTTTTTATTGTTTTTAGAATTTTTTATTTTTGAAATATTCATTTTTTCGAAATCGTTTTTTATAATACTCATTTTATATCTTTCCCATAATTTAACTTAATAGATATTTTATCACAAAAATCTTTTTTATAAATAAATAAGCGCAATAAGAACTTTTATAAAGTCAGATTAAACATGAGTTTAGATAGTATATAATCTATTAATTAATTAGGATATATTTTAATGAGTGAGAATATTGATAAAAAACTTGTAGGCTATATAACAGCTTGCTATCCAGATAATAATTTTACAGTTGATTTAAGTTTAAGTATGAAAGAAGCAGGAGTTGATAGTTTAGAACTAGGAATTCCATTTTCAGATCCAGTTGCAGATGGTCCTGTAATTGAAAAAGCTAATTTAATTGCTTTAAATAAGGGTTTTAAATTAAAAGACCTTTTTGAAGTTTCTTCAAAAATAGCACCTCAAATGGATACTTTATGGATGGGATATATGAATCCATTTTATAGATATGGTTTTGAAAACTTTTTACAAAAAGCGGAAGAATACGGAATAAGTGGAACTATTATTCCTGACCTTCCTTTTGAAATGGCAGATAATGTTTTACCTTTATATGAAAAATATAATAAAGCAAATATCTCTTTTGTTGCACCAACTGATAGTGATGAAAGAATAAAAGAGATTATTACTAATAGTAAAAAATTCATTTATATGGTTGCATATGCAGGAATTACAGGTAGTGGCCAAAGTGAAGACTTATCTAAAATTATTGAAAATGTAAGAAAATATACTAAAACTCCTTTATATATTGGTTTTGGTGTTGACGAAAATACATGTAAAGAGAAATCACAAGGTGTTGATGGCGTAATTGTTGGAAGTGCTTTTGTTAAACATATCATTGATGATTCATTATCTAATAATGAAAAAATCACAAAAATTACTGCATTAGCAAAAGAAATAAAAGAAAAAATAAACGAATAATTATGCATATTTTAAACAAAGATATTGAGTTTTTAGAAGAGCAAAGAGATTGCTCATATTTTGAAGATAAAATATCTGATATTAGATACAAATACATGTTTTCATGTCCACCTAGTTCTTATCAAGAGATGCTAGAGCGAGGTTGGAGACGTTTTGGAAAAATGCATTTTGTTCCAGAGTGTAGAGCTTGTACAAAGTGTGTTTCAATGAGAATTGATGTTGCAAATTATAAGTTTTCAAAATCTGAAAATAGAGTTATAAAGAAAAATAGGGATACAAAACTTTATATTAGACCTCCATCAATGACTATGGAACATTTAGAGTTATATGATAAATATCATGAATTTATGAATAAAAAGAAAGATTGGCCTTATTCTCCAATTGAAGCTAATGAATATTCAAAATCTTATGTTGATGCAAAAGAAGATTATGCAAAAGAATTTTTATATATGAGAGATAATGAGTTAATTGGTGTTGCATTAGTTGATATTTTACCAGATGCAATGTCTTCTATTTATTGTTATTATGACCATGATTATGCGGATTTATCTATAGGAAAATTTTCAATTTTAGCGCAGATTAAAATAGCAAAAGAGATGAATATTCCTTATATATATTTAGGGTATTGGATAAGAGATCATTTTTCAATGGGTTATAAAGAAGCATATACACCTTTTGAAGTTTTAGTAAATAGACCAAGTTTAGATGAAGAAACAGTGTGGAAAAAATATGAATTATAATATTGTAGTAATTGTAAGTATTGTTATTTGTGCTATACTTTCTTTTTTATTAAGTTATTATGGAGCATTGCTAATTTTAGATGAAAATAGTGGCCTTTTTAAGGTTGCACAATTAGTATTAGCAATAGTGTCAATGACAACATTTTATGCTCCTATTAAACATATATTATTAAAATATATGAATATAGATGAAAGTGAGACAATAGATGATTAAATATTTATTCCCCTTTTTATTATTTTTAACAGTTTCAAGTGCTGAAAATATAAATACAGATAATAATGATTCTGAAGATAGATATTCCATAGAAAATATTGATGAATCAATAATTCAACCTTCTGTTGATTGTCTAATTTTAGAAGATGAAAATTCTATTATTTGTAAATTTGAAACTAATAGAACTCTAAAAGATAAAGAAATTATTGTTCAGTGGATTGATCCTCAAGGTGATGTTTCAAGAAGTAGAAGTATGATAGTACCAGCAGGCCATGCCTCAATTTATGATTATAGATATATTAATGGTAGACTTTTAGGTTCTTGGAGTTTTAAAGTTATAGAAAATGAAAAAGAATACATAACGAATTTTGAATTAAAATAATTAATTGTATAAGAAAAATCTTATACAATTAGTCTTGTTACATTATATGCAATAAATGAAAAAATCCATGCAGTTGCAGTTGTAAATACAAATAAATAAGCTAAATATTTCCACCCTCCAGCTTCTCTAGCAAATACCATTGATGCAGCTAAACAAGGTAAATATATCATTACAAATACTATAAATGACACAGCTGATGCAAAAGGTATATTATTTTGAATCTTTTCTAATAATCCCTTAGAGTTTTCATCACTATCTTCACCTAATCCATATAAAATACCTAAAGTTGATACTACAATTTCTTTTGCTGCTAATCCTGTTTCAAGCGCTATAGACATCTTCCAATCAAAACCTAATGGCTCAAATAGTGGCTCTGAGAACTTTCCTATTTTCCCAAGATATGAATTCTCTAAATTGTATAAAGAAAGTTTCCCTGCAAGATAACTTTGTTCTTCTTCACTTACTGCTTGTTCAATTTTAATTGAATACTCTTCTTCAATTAATGGATATTTTGGATAGTTTGATGCAAACCATATTAAAAGAGATGCTGCTAAAATATAAGTTCCGGCTTTCTTTAAATACATATATGCTTGATTTGAAACTGTATGTCTTATTAGTTTAAAAGACGGCATTCTATACTTTGGCATTTCCATTACAAAAGGTTCATCTTCACTTTTAAATACTACAATTTTTAATACTTTAGCCGCAACTAAACCTAATAAAGCTCCTGAAATATATATTAAAAATATAATATTTCCTGCATTTTCAGGAGAGAAAAATGCTCCCGTGAATAAAACATAAATAGGTAACCTAGCACCACAAGACATAAAACCAATGATAAATAGTGTAAGTAATCTATCTTTTTCATTTTTAAGAGTTCTTGCCGCCATATAAGCTGGTACAGAACATCCAAAACCTGTAACTAAAGGAATAAATGATTTTCCATGTAATCCAAACTTATGAAAAAATCCATCTAAAAGAAAAGCAACTCTACTCATGTAACCAGTTGTTTCAAGTAGTGCAATTCCAAAAAATAATATTACAATATTAGGAAGGAATAAAACAACAGCTCCAACCCCTGCAATTGCTCCATCAGCAATAATTGAAGAAATTTCATTGTCTCCTAAAATTTCTTTTGTTGAATCAATTAAGCTTGCAAAAAATGCATCAATCATATCCATTGGAATATTTCCAAGAACAAAAGTCAATTGGAATAATCCCCACATTAAGAAAAGGAAAATTGGAATACCAAATATTTTATGAATTAAAAGGCCATCAATTTTTTCTGTAAGAGTTTTCTTTGTAGAAATCTTTTGTTTTACAGTTTCAGTAGCAGCACCCTTTGCAAAAGCAAATTTCTCATCATTGAAAATATCTTCAATATTTCTTGTACTATAATGAATATTTAAATGTTCAAATGCTTGATTTAAAATAGGCTGTAATTGAACCCAAATTGGCTCATCATGAAATACTTTATATGTTTGCTTATCTTCTTTTAAAAGTTTTAAAGCTAACTCTCTATATGTACAATGAGTTTTAAACCCTGTTTCTTTTAGCAAACTAGAAATATTTTCAATCTCTTCTTCAATTACATCTGAAAAAATAAGTTTTGTAGGAAGTTTTTTGTCTTCAAATTTTCTAACTATTGCTTCGATAACTTCTGTTATACCAATATTTTTTGCAGCACTTGTCTTTAAACAAGGTTTACCAAGAATTTTACTTAACTGTTTTTCATCAATTTTAATATCTTCTTTTTCGGCTTCATCAATCATATTTAATGCAATAATCATTTTTTTATCTAATGCTAATAATTCTGAAGTTAAAAATAAGTTTCTTTCTAAGTTTGTTGAGTCTAAAACATTTAGAATAATATCATAGGGAGAATTATCTAAGAACTCTTTAGTAACTCTTTCTTCAAGTGTATATTCATTTAAAGAATAAGCTCCTGGTAAATCAGTAATTTCAATCTTATAATCTTTATAAGTTAAAAAAACCTCTTCTTTTGCTACCGTAACTCCTGAGAAGTTACCAACTTTTAATCTCGCATTTGAGATTGAGTTAATAAGCATTGATTTCCCAACATTTGGTTGACCAACTAATGCTACTTTTATGATTTTATTACTCATTTATTATCTCTACTTCTATTTTTGCAGCTTCTGAAAATCTTATAGCCACTTTTGTATTTTTGATTTGTATCTCCATTGTGCTTCTTGCAAGTGTTATTTCTTCAACACTTATACTTGAATCTTTAACTATTCCAAATGAATAAAATCTATTTTTTAATTCATTATCACAATTTACAACTTTTATAACTGCTTTATCTCCGATATTTAATTTATCTAGAGTCATTTTCTACCTTTTTAAAACTAATAATGATTATTATAACCTATCGTCACTTATCATATCTTGATAAGCATCAATAAATCTTATAAAGATTCATAATTATTGATAATAATAATTACTTATATTTCCTATTGTATTTTTAAAAGACTTTAGATATACTACTTTAAATTAGATAATTATAAGAGGCATATTTAAATGATTAATAGTGAAGAAGTGATTGACGAGTTAAAAAAGATTGTAAAACAAAAAGGTCTTAAGTATACAGAACAACGAGAAATTGTTTTAAGCATTTTAATTCATGCTAAAGATCACTTAAGTGCTGAAGAAGTATACAATGAAGTAAAACTTGAACATCCAGAGTCAAATATTGGAATTGCTACAGTATATAGAGCACTTAGTTTTCTAGAAGAAGTAGATTTAATAACATCAATTACTTTTGGTAATGATGGAAAAAAATATGAAAGTAACACAAAATCACATCATGATCATTTAATTTGTACTGAATGTGGAAAAATAGTAGAGTTTTTAGATGATGAAATTGAAAAAAGACAAGAAAGAATTGCAAAGAAAAATAAGTTTAAAATTACAAATCATTCTATGCAATTATATGGAATTTGTGAAGACTGCCAATAATATATTAAGAGTTACCTCTTAATATACTTTTATAAAATTTCATCTTTTATATTTTCAGTCCAAGCTTTAATTCTTTCATCTGTTAAATCATCTTGATTATCTTCATCAATTACTAATCCAACAAACTTTCCATCAATTTGTGCTTTTGAATCATCAAATTCATAACCTTCACTAGATGTAAACCCAATAATTTTAGCACCACTTGTACTTACATGTTCATAGATAATCCCTAATGCACTACAGAAATCATCTGGATAACCATCTTGATCACCTAATCCAAATAATGCTACTGTTTTATCAACTAAATTTATTGTTTTAAATGTATCCCAAGCTTCATCCCAATCATCATTTAACTCGCCGTCACCCCAAGTTGAACCACCTAAAATTACTTTTTCATAATCATTTATTTTTTCAATACCTGTTTGGCTTAAATCAAATACCTCAATATCCCCTAACTCATTTGCAATTTTACTTGCTATTTCTTCTGAATTTCCTGTACTACTTGCGTAAAATAATGCTGTTGCCATTTTTAACTCCTATATATTTTTTCTAATTATTGACCTTAATGAATAAGGTATCGCTTTTATCTGATATGTTTTGTATTTTAATTCATCAACATAAACTGGTATATGTCTTGTAAAATCATTGTCTTTTGGATATACCAAATATACTTGATTAAACTCGCCTTTATTTATAACTTTTATTGCATGATTTACTTCATTTTTAATATTTGGATTTTTTCTTTGAATATTTTTCCATGAAGTATATATCTTTAAAGCACAAACATCTTTTTGTTTTATTGATATAGAATCACCTAAATCTTTTACTTCTTTATCTTTATGTAGGTTTCTTAATTTTTCAAGAACAAATTCATGAAATAATAGATTTTTATCTATTAATAATTGCATTTTATTGTTAATAAAACAATGTGATATTAATTTTGCAGCTGGTAATAAATTTCTACTATTTACAATGATTTGCTTCTTTTTACTTGAAGATGTATAATTATTTATAATTTTTGTTGAATTTACACAAAGATTAAATTTCGTAACTTTAGGTTTTACTTTTATATTACATTCTGGAAGTAGGGCTTTTATTTTTGATTCAAAGGCTATTTTTAAAGGTAATTTTACTAAATTCTTTTGCTCATATTTTGTAAAATTACAAACTGAATTTAGAACAAAATTACTAAGATGTAAAAATAACTGTCTTAATTTAAATACTGAATCAAAAGTATCAAAGTCTTTTGTTAATAGCTCTTTATTTCCATCAAACCCTACAAAATCATTAAAATTCATTTTTATTTTCCTTTACAATTTGCATAACATTCACTACAGTCTTTTATGCCCATTATTTTTATATACTCTTCGTATACACAAGATACTGACCTTTTTGCACATACAAATGGAATATTTCTTTTTTTTGCTTCACTTTTATATTTAAGCATTGTATTATGATTTAAAAAAGATGTAAGCATCAAAATACAGTCTGTGTCTAGAGGAACTTTTTTCTTAGGGGCTGAAGATTTTTTTCTAGCATCCCAATGATTAATTGTTTTTGCACCAAGACTTTCTAACATAGTAGAGATGTGTGAAATTTTATCCCCACCTATAATTAAGATACTCATACTAACTCCTATTTTAACAAGTACAACCCGTAGGTTTTACTAAGTTTTTTTTATTTGATACATTTAATTCATACATTTAATATTCCTTATATTGATAATCATTATTGTAATAGTATCAGCAGAAAACTTAATTCTTAATTAATATTGATAATAAATATCATTAATGATAAAAGCTAAAGTAATTGTTAGTTTAAAATAAAAGTGTTAAAAAGTGTTTGAGAAATTTTAGAAAAGAGAATAGGTTAAATAAACCTATTTCTTTTTTGTACCTTGAGGAGAGTATTTAAAAAATACATATAAAACTGCAAGCATTACTACTACAGTTAATACTGACATAAAACTAAGCTCAACTTCAGAACCTGTTCCATCAAGTGTTCTTTGGTAATCTTTAGGCATAAATAAAAATAGAGTTGATAAAAGCATAAAAGAAGCAGTTGTTACTGCTATTAAATGTGCTATTACTCTATGTAATTTTGTAATATAGAAATCTTTTACCATTTTCCAAGTTATAAACCCTGCTAGTAGTACTATTACAAGTACAGTCATTTCTTCATATTGTGCTTCCAATATTATTATCCTTATTATAAAGTGTTCTATTTTATGTATTATGTACTTAAAGAATACTTATGTTTATTTATTAAAATCTTCTATAAAATCTTTTAAAATAAGAGCATGGTCAAAAACAAGCTTTTCAAAAGGTATATCTTCAAGTTTATAAATATATACATCTTTTGCATCATCTGCTGCTTTTGGAATTCCCTTGGCATTGCATACAAAAACACAAGATACACAATGAAACCTCTTATCTCGTAATGGATTTGAGTAAACACCTAAAAGTTTTTCAATTTTAACATCAAGTGTAACTTCTTCTTTCATTTCACGAACTACAGCATCTTCAACACTTTCACCTATATCTACAAAACCTCCTGGTATTGCAATACCTTTAGGTTCATTTAGTCTCTGAATCAATACAATACCTTGAAAAATATTTTTTTCATCATACAGTTTTATTATTCCATCTGATGCTAGATGGGGAGTTTTAAGTTCAAAATTTGCGATAACTTATCCTTTATTTAAAAAAGTATTTTATCATAATATAAATAATAAAACTACAATTAAATACAAGATAATTAAATATATTTAAATTAATTAAATATAAAATAAGATAAACAATTGTAATATATTGTAATAAAACATATTAAAAGGTATTTAAATGCAAATAATTATATATAATCAAAAAGGTGGTGTAGGTAAATCAATGATTGCAACACAATTAGCACTTAATTTTGATGCAACTATTGTTGAACTTGATCCCTATGGAATGCTAAGTGATACTTTAGGTGATGATGTAGTCTATAAAGTTGGATTAAATGAGAATGTACCAAGTATAAAAGAGGGTGATGTTATTTTTGATTTTGGGGGTTTTGATGATTTAAGACTTGATGATATATCTAAAAATGCAGATTTAATTATTATTCCTTTTAATCCAACAATAAATTCACTTGGAACTACTCTTAAAAGCTATAAAAGAGTTAAAGAACAAAATGTTCCAATATTATTTGTCGTAAATGCTGTTCTAAATGAAAAAGATGTAGATGAATCAATAAACTTTATAAAAGAGAATACAAAAGATGAAATTGAGTATTTTGTTATTCCACATACAAGAGCACTTCAGACAGTTGAAAATGAAGGTGTTAGTATTATAGAGTTTGCAAACACAAGTGGCTTAAGAAAACATACTTATCGAAAAATCAGTGCTACAATGAAAGAATTAGTTAAAACCGTAGAAGAATATTTATAGATAATCATAAAAAGGTATATTATGGCAAGAGCAAAATTTGAAAACTTGAAGAATATAGAAGCTAAAGAAACTTTTACACATAAAGATTTACAACAAAAGAAAGCTGGACGTCCAAGTGGAAGTAAAGTTAAAAAAGAGCAATCAAATGCATCTTTAACAATAGCGCTAACACCAAGTCAAAAAGAAGAACTCGAAGAGTATGCAAAAAAAGAGTATAGATCAGTAGGAAGTGTTGTAAAAATGCTTTTAATAAAAAATGATATCATTAGTGTAAATGAATAAGGATTAGAATTATGGAAGAGATGAATATACAGTGCCCATATTGTTTACAAGCAATAACAGTTTTAGTAGATACTGGAGTTTATGAATACACAACTTTAATAGATGATTGTGAGGTTTGTTGTCGACCAATTGAGATATCTTATAGTGTTGAAAATGGCGAAGTTTCTAGTCTTTCATATAATAGTATAGAAGGTAATGAATTTTAGAATATTTATTAATTAACAAAAAATACCTATGAAAAATATCTCAATAGAGTAAAGTACATAAAATATTTACAAAAGAGGTATAAGAATTTGAAAAGAGCAGTTGTTTTAATGAATATGGGTGGACCTAATAACGTAGATGAAGTAAAAGTTTTTTTAAGAAATATGTTTAATGACAAATACATTATTGGAGCTCCTCAGCCAATTAGGGCAATGATTGGTGAATTAATTATCTTTAAAAGATTAAAAGAATCACAAGAAAATTACAATAAACTAGGTGGTATGTCACCAATTGTTGGGCATACAAAAAGACTAGTAAGAAGACTTAATAGAGAATTAGATGCAGATGTCTTTCATGAAATGAGATATACACCTCCTTTTGCAAATGAAGTTATGCAAAAACTTGTAAATTATGATGAAATATATGCAATTCCAATGTATCCTCACTATTCAAGTACAACAACAAAATCTTCAATAGAAGACTTTATGAAAATAGCAAAGAAATACAATTTAGATAAAAAAGTAAAAACTATCGATAGTTACTATGATAATAAAAATTATAACAAAGCAATTGTAGAAAGAATAAAAGAGACAATAAAAGAAGGTGAGAATACAGAGGATTTCGAACTTATTTTTTCAGCTCATGGATTAACACAAAGAATTGTTGATAAAGGTGATTTATACCAAAAACATATTTTAGCAAATGTAGAATGTGCTAAAAAAGAGTTAGCAGAACAAGGTATAAAGTTTAAAAATATTCATGTCGCATATCAATCTAGACTTGGACCAATGGAGTGGTTAAGACCATATTTAGAAGATAAATTAGCAGAAATTGAATCTAAAGTAATTCTTTATCCCATATCTTTTACAGTTGATAACTCTGAAACTGAATATGAGTTAGATATGGAGTACTTAGAAGTAGCAGAAGAACTAGGACTTGAAGATTATAGAGTTGCAAAAACTCCAAATCATCATCCATATTTTATGGAAGCAATAAAAGAAATATATGAAGAAATGAAGTAAAATACAAGAGAGAGGAATTATATTATTAAATATCAAAATATATGTTTTTAAAGATATATAAAAGTTATTTTTAGAAATATTAGAGTATAATTATAAGTTAGTAAAATAATAACTTATAAAATCTATCTTATAATTTGTGTATATTCTTAATAATTAATTAGTAGGAAAACTATGAAAAATAATAATAAATTAAAATTTTCTCTTATCTTTATATATATCATTTTTATATTTGGATTATTTTACTTTACTGAAAAGTATAAGAATAATAGAGTTTCAGCTGTACTAGATAAACATCTATCAAGTTTGGAAATTCACTATCAAATATTTTTAAAAAACAATTCAAATTTAGCTGATCTAATATACGATGAGATATTATTAAGAAAAGATGTTATCTCTTTGTTAAAAGAAGCAAGTTTGAAACAAGAAAATAAAGAAGAACTTGCTCTTTTAAGAGAAAAACTCTTTACCGTCTTATCTCCTTCTTTTGAAAACTACAGAAAACAAAATCTTTTACAGTTTCAATTTGTTTTTGAAAATAATATCTCTTTTCTTCGAATGCATAAAGTATCAAAATTTGGAGATAATCTTACTGGTATTAGAGAAGATTTTCAGAAGGTAAATGATACTAAAGAAGTAACTAAAGGATTTATGCAAGGTAAAATATCTCATGGTTTTAGAAATGTATATCCTCTTTATGATGATGAAAAGAATTATTTAGGAGCTGTTGAAATTTCGTTTACTAGTGAATTACTTCAGGATTATTTAGAATCAATCAAAAAAATTCATTCACATTTTTTAATACAAAAAGTTATATTTAAAAATAAAACAGAAGAAAACGGCGTAATTTTGAATTATAGTCAAAGTACTGAACATGAAGATTATTTAGTTAGTAATTCTAAAGAGCATGTTGGAGTTCAATATATTAATAAAAAGAATGAAAATAAAGAAAGAATAAAACATATAAAATCTAAGATTAAAGAAGGTTTTGAAAATAAAAAACCTTTTTCTTTATACTCTATGTATAATAAAAAAGCAAAGGTAATTTCTTTTTATCCTATTCAAGAGCCTGTAACACATAAAACTCCTGCTTGGATAATTACATATGCAGATGAAGAGTTCATAAATATAATAAACAACAATACAAATATAACAAGAATTTCATTAGGATTTATAATTTTTGTTTTACTTTTATTTATTTATAGAATGAAAATACAAGAAATAGAACTAAAAAAAGAAAAAATAAAAGCACAAAGTGCAAATGAAGCTAAATCAGAATTTTTAGCAAATATGTCTCATGAGATAAGAACACCACTTAATGGAATTATTGGTCTTACTGATATAGTTTTAGAAACAAAACTTACAGATGTACAAAACGAATACCTGTTAAAAGCCAAATCATCTTCAAATGCATTATTAAATGTAATAAATGATATTTTAGATTATTCAAAGATAGAAGCTGGAAAAATTGATATAAATGCACAAGAGTTTAAACTTCAAGATTTACTAGATAATGTTACAAATTTATTTGGTTATCAAATTGAACAAAAGAACTTAGATCTTGTATTTAATATACAAAAAGAGATACCTGAAATTTTAATAGGTGATAGTTTACGAATTATGCAAGTATTAAATAATATCGTAGGGAATGCTGTAAAATTTACTGAAAAAGGAAGTATCACAGTAGATATTAATATTAAGAATCAAGATAAAACAAATAAAAATATAATATTAAGTTTTTGCATAAAAGATACAGGAATTGGAATAAGTAGTGAAAATATAAATAAATTATTTAGCGCTTTTGAACAAGGAGATAATTCAAATACAAGAGAATATGGAGGAACAGGGTTAGGTCTTTTGATTTCTAAAAAAATCACAAACTTAATGGGTGGAAAGATTTGGGTAAAAAGTAAATTGGGTTATGGGACGCAATTTCATTTTAATATAAACTTACAATACACTGACATAAAATCTATGTTTAAAAAAGATACTAAAACACTAGCAGGTAAAAAAATTCTTGTTGCTGAAGATAATGATATTGAAATGACTTATTTAGTAGAGATATTAAAATCATGGAAAATTAATGTTTATCAGGCAAAAGATGGAATAGAAGCTTTAAAACATATTGAAAATAATAACTTTGATTTTATATTCTTAGACTGGCATATGCCAAAATTTAATGGGATGGAAGTATTAGAAGTTTTAATAGAAAAGAACTATGATACTTCTTCTATTTTGATGATAACAGCTCAAGAAAAAATGAAACTAATTAGAACAGCAAATTCTAAAAATATTGAGGTAACTAATATTTTAACGAAACCATATACTCCTTCTGCATTATTAAGTTTGCTTTTAAAGAATAAAAATAAACAGTTAGATAATATTTTCAAAGAAAAGCTTACAAAAAAAGCTGCAATTCTTCTAGTAGAAGATAATGAAATTAATCAAATTGTAGGCTTAGAAAAACTTAAAATATATACTGAAGATATTGATATTGCAAATGATGGATTAGAAGCTTTAGAAAAAGTAAGTAAAAAGAAATATGATTTAATATTTATGGATTTACAAATGCCAAATATGGATGGTTTTGAAGCATCCAAAAAGATTAGGCAGATGAAAATAGAAACTCCAATAGTTGCACTTAGTGCATCAGTTATGGAAAATGATAAAGAGCTTACGAAAAAAGCAGGAATGAATACTCATATTGCTAAACCTATAAATAACGAAGAGTTAAATGAAATTTTATCGAAGTATCTTTAACTTCGATAATCACTATTAAAATAATAATTTGCTATAATAAACATTACTCAAAATAATAAGGACAACAATGTTAACAATTATAGTGACTACGCTATTTTTTGCTTTAGTTATTAATATATTTTTAAAAAAGATACATTTACCAACAATCATTGGGTATATATTTACAGGAACAGTTATTGCATACTCTTTTGACTTACATGATGCTGTAAATAACCATACCCTAAAAGAAATTGCGGAGTTTGGTGTAGTTTTTTTAATGTTCACAATAGGTTTGGAATTTTCAATAGAACATTTAAAGAAAATGAAAAATGAAGTATTTGTAGCAGGAACATTACAAATATCTATAACTGCAATAATAGTGTTTTTAACAAGTTATTATTTGTTAGATATTGAGAAAAATATTTCATTTATTCTTTCTTTAGCTATTGCATTATCCTCAACTGCTATTGTTTTAAAAACTTTTAATGAAACAAATGAAATAAACAAAAGATATGGACAAAGAAGTTTAGGTGTTCTTATTATGCAAGATATTGCGGTTATTCCTATCTTATTAATAATAGGATTTATGTCTACAACGTCTAGTTCTAGTATTTCTGATGTCATTTTTGAGATGTTATTTCATGCAAGTATTCTATTAGCTTTAATGGTAATAATTGGTAAATATCTATTAGAACCATTTTTTAAAGCAATTACAAAAACAAACTCTGATGAACTTTTTGTAGGGTCTATTTTATTTTTAGCTATTGGTGCTTCATTATTAGCTCATAAACTAGGATTTTCTTACTCATTAGGTGCATTTATTGCAGGTATGCTTATTGCAGAAACTAGATATAAACATCAAGCAGAAGCTGATCTTGTTCCTTTTAGAGATTTATTATTAGGAATTTTCTTTGTAACTGTTGGTATGCAGTTAAAATTTGACATTATTGCCTCGTATATTCATATTATATTAGTATTATTAGTTGCTGTAATGGCGTTAAAGTTTATCATTATTTATGCAATTATGAGAATGAATGAAAATAAAAGAGTTAGTTTAAAAACTGCACTTTCTTTAGTACAAATAGGCGAGTTTTCGTTAGCTTTATTAGAGTTAGCAAGAACAGGGGATTTAATTCCTTCTCCTTATGGCCAAATTATGATTATTACAATTGTCTTATCAATGATAATCACACCTATAATTTTAAAAAATCTTAGTTCTATTGCCGATTATTTTATTAAAAGTATTGAACCAGATGTTGAAGAAGTAAAGTCAACTAATCTAAGTAACCATACTGTTATTTTAGGACTAGGGGAATTTGGACGAAATATAGCAGATGAATTAAGAGTAAACTCTGAATCTTATCTTGCAATTGAAAACAATGTAGAAAGTTTTTATAGGTCTTCAAAAAGTGGATATAACGTAGTATTTGGAAATGTAACAAACAAAGATTTATTAAAAAGTGTGAATTTAAAAGAAGCAAAACATATAATTATTGCTATTGATAATCCACATAAATTATATCAAGTATGTGATGCAGTACAGAAAATGGTATCAACTGATAAAATTATTGTAAAAGTTCATACTCAAGCAGAAGCAGAGATAATTAAAGATTTTAAAATATCAAATATTTTCGTTGAAAATATTATCACAAGCAAAAAAATTAAAGATTTAATTATAAAAAATAATTAAACACTCTTAATTTATATTAAGAGTGATTTCTTTGTAAGTATAAAACTTATGGTTAGTATTTTTTGTGCCTTTTATTTATCTTTGGCAATTAATTCTGCTAAAAGTTCTTTATATTCAGAAGCTTTATTTGCGCCCATTCTTACTATATTATGGTTAAATATCATAATAGGAATGGCATTAGCTCCTTGGTCTCTCCAATATTTTTCATGATCTTTAACTCGTTGGATTGCTTCTTTATCATCTAGTCTTGCCATTGCCTGAGCTACATTTAAACCTACTTTTTTTACTTCAATGGCTAGGATTTCTCTATTGCTAATATCTTTTTTCTCACCAAAGTACGCTTCTTGTAGTCTTACTTTTAGTTCAGTTTGTTTGTTGAACTCTTTTGCATAGTCAAGAAGTATATGCGCATTAAAAGTATTTACTTTTTTCATTTCTTCAAAATAATTGAATTTAAATCCAGATTTTTCGCCAAGTTTTGTAACTCTTTGTCTATTCTGCATTAAACCATCTTTAGTAAGTCCTAGTTTATTCATTAAGTATTTATTAGCATTTTGTCCTTCTCTTGGCATATCTGGGTTAAGTTGAAAAGGATGCCATTGAATCTGTACATTTTCTTTTATATCTAATTCATCTATAGCTTGGCTTAGTCTTTTATATCCGATAGCACACCATGGACATACTACATCAGAAATGATATCAATTTGTATTTTATCTTTTGATTGAAGCTTTTCAAAGGGTTCTGTTTGTGAAGCTAGTACGTTTAGACTTAAAAAACTTAATTGAGATATTATTGTTATTTTAAGTATTGATTTGATTATATTTTTCATATTTTCACTTGTATTGGATTTTTTTAATTATAGAATATCTGTTCTAAAATATTACTTAATAAAAATAGATTTTAAAATAAGTAAAAGTAGTGCTTTTCTTTGCTAATATTCTATAATGAAACATCTATTATTAATCTTATCTTTTTTACTACCTTTAAGTGCACATTTTGATGATGAGGATTTATACAATTTTGAGAAAAGATGTATGGTATGTCATGATACTTATGTACAAAATGAAATGGCTCCACCCATAATAGCAATCAATCAACGTTACAAAAAATATTATGGAGATATGGACTTATCAATAAGTAAAATAAAAGATTTTCTAATATCTCCTTCTCATGAAAAAGCTATAATGCAACCTGCAATTAAATTATATAGTTTAATGCCAAAACAGGAGTTAAATAAAAAAGAGTTAGAAGCTTTTCCTGAAATAATAATGTTACTTGATTATGATGTTCCTGAGTGGTTTGATGAGCATTATAAATCACATAATCTTAAAGATTAAGCTTATTAAAAAGTAGATAAATTTTATTATCTAGTTACGCTATTATGCGTAACCAGATAAGGAGCTTGTAGTTGTGTTTTGTAAGTATAGGTTGATATTACTGTTATTGTTTTGATTATTAATAGCTTTTAACAATCCATTAAAATCTTTTGTATCAACTGAAGATTCTTCACCTTCTGTTCCTGCTTTTAACATATCCATTAAAATACCTAGATTATCTAGTGCATTTTGTTGATTTTGAGTTAATGACGTAGATTCATCTGTACTATTTCCAAATGCTTCTTGAAGTTCATCAAAAGATACTACTCCATCTTGATTTGTATCTAATGAATCGTACTCTTCTTCAGTTTGCGATGATGATGCTCCTGCATCACCACTAGGAGGAGGTGGAGGTGTTCCCCCTTGTTGACCAACACCTGCTAACGCTCCTACTTCTTGTGCATCAAAACCTGCTTCATTCATAGCTGAAACTAACTCTTCTGATGGTTCAATTCCTGCATCTTGGAATGCAGCTACGATAGCTTGAGCATCACTTTGACTTAAATTATCAGCATCATATTCTGCTAAGACTGAAGAAATAGTATCTTCATTTGATGTAGTTAAAGAACTATTTTCATTAGCATTAGGAGCTTCAAAACCAAAAGATGAAAGCATTGATTGAAAGTCTTCTTTCGAAGGCATTTCACCACTAAATTCAGACATGGCACTATCAATAGCTGTTGTTAATTCAGATTGACTTACTAATCCATTTGAATCAGAATCATATGAAGAAAAGATATTATCACTAACACCCATTTCTTCAATACTAAGAGAAGAATCCTCATCCGTATCTTTTTTTGATATCATCTGTGTTGAAATAGAACTAGAACTTTGCTGTACAAGGTTTGCCATAATTCCCATATTTGCTGTATCTATCATAATATTTCCTTTATATGTTGTAATTATACTCTTTAAAAGTAAACATAAAGTAACTGAAACTCTTAGACTTATCAGTAGAGTGTATTTGGTAGAATAAATAAAATAATAAATAAATATTTTTATTTGTAATTAAAATTTATTATAGAAATGGCAAATTATATAAAAAAGTGAACAAAGAAAGTATAAAGTGTATTTACGAATAAAACTAGATTAAAATTTTTAAGGTTAGTGATTTTCTTTTGGGGATTATATATTGATGTCCGGGATTAAAGTTGCCTAACATATAGGTCTTTAAGAGTATATTTTGTAAGAGTACCCTAAAATATAATATTAGTACTAAAATTTATATACCGAAGAAATTGATTTTTGTCGGTATATCAAAAGTTAATTATTCCACATTTATTAAATCTTTTTTAATCCTCTTAAGAAATATAGGATTGATATTTTTATGTTCTCT
>NYWO01000075.1 GCA_002685075.1 Arcobacter sp. | reverse complement strand
TACATTCCGGCATAGCTCAGTGGTAGAGTAGATGACTGTTAATCATTTGGTCCCTGGTTCGAATCCAGGTGCCGGAGCCATAAAAGCTTCTTGATATTTGAACATAGGTTCTTTTATCAAGAAGCTTTTTTTTTGCTTAAAAATCCTTTCAAATAAATGTCAATTAAATGTCAATAAATATATACTTATCTTCTTTACAAAAATAATATATAATAATAAAAGTTTAACTAAAATGAATTATTATTAGGAGAATTATGAAAATATATTCACCATGGGAAAAAGCATTTCGAAGAATTGCTACACCCTTTGAACACTTTATACACGCACAAACAACAACAGGTCTTATGCTTGTTTTTATGACAGTTTTAGCTCTTGTTTTAGCTAACTCACCTTTTGCTGAAAGTTATTTACATTTTTTTCATGTCAACATAGATTTTAATGTTGGATCATGGGCTTTATCTCATTCTTTACATCATTGGATAAATGATGGTCTTATGGCAGTATTCTTCTTTATTATTGGTTTAGAAATAAAAAGAGAGATTACAGCAGGAGAGTTATCAAATTTAAAAATAGCAATGTTACCAATAATTGCAGCAATTGGAGGAATGGTATTTCCTGCAATGATTTATTTATATTTTAATGCAAATGGAGTTGGGGCAAATGGTTGGGGAATACCAATGGCTACGGATATTGCTTTTGCTATTACAGCACTTGTTCTTTTAGGGAAAAGAGTTCCAACTACACTTGTAACATTTTTAGTAGCACTTGCAATTGTTGATGATTTAGGTGCTGTTCTAGTTATTGCACTTTTTTATACAGAAACAATAAATATGTTACCTCTTGGATTAGCAGGAGGTATGTTTTTACTGATGATTGCATTAAATAGATTTGGAATTCATTCAATTTTACCTTACTTTATTGTAGGTTTATTTATGTGGTTCTTTATGCTTGAATCAGGAGTTCATGCAACTATAGCAGGTGTTTTAGCAGCACTTACAATACCATCAAAACCCAAAAGAGCACCTGCTTCTTTTTCAGAAGATACAATTAAATTAGTAAAAGAGTATGAAAGTTATCCTGCACAAGATAATTATATGATGCATGAAAAACAAAAAGCATTACTTTTAAATATTAAAGATAAAATTGATGCAGTTGGAACTCCTGCTGCTAGGCTTGAGCATAGTTTACATCTTCCAGTTGCACTTATTATTATCCCACTTTTTGCTTTAGCAAATGCAGGAATATCAGTTGATTTTAGCTCTATTGGAGATATAATTTTTGAACCTGTTTCTTTAGGAATTATTACTGGACTTGTTTTTGGTAAGGTTATTGGAATATTTGGTTTATCATGGCTTGCAATTAAATTAAAAATTGCACAATTACCAAAAGGAAGTACTATGAATCAGATATTTGGTGTATCCTTTTTAGGTGGTATTGGATTTACAATGTCAATTTTTGTGGCCGATTTAGCTTTTATTACTTCACCTGAGCTTATTTTACAGGCAAAAGTTGGAATCCTTTGTGCTTCTTTATTTGCTGGATTATTTGGCTTTTTTTGGTTAAAATATATTGCAAAGAAGGTATCTTAAATAAAAAGGTTAAATATGATAAAAGTACTACTAATAGAAGATGACTTAGTTTTACAAAACTTAATATGTGAGTATTTGGAAGAATATGCTTATTCATGTAGTGCTTTTGCAAACCCTTTAGATGCACTTGATTCTTTTAAAGATAATTCTGATGACTTTACAATTGCTATACTTGATTTAGGACTTCCTAATATGGATGGTTTTGATGTATTTAAGAAGCTAAAAAAAATAAAGGATATTCCTATAATTATCTCAACAGCAAGAGATGATATAGGTAATAAAATTTATGGTTTTGAACTAGGAACTGATGACTATCTTTCAAAACCTTATGAACCTAGAGAATTAGTTCTTAGGATTGAAGCCACTTTAAAAAGATACAACAAATCAGATTCTTTTAAAATCAAAGATTTAAGTATTGATAAAAATAACTCAAGAATTTTTTTAAGTGGAGTAGAAATAGAATTTACAAAAATTGAAAAAGAAATTTTCTTTTTATTTATAAATAATTTAAATAAAATTATTTCTAGAGAAGATATTGTAAAGAAAACATCACTTAATGATGATACTAAAAATAGAACTGTTGATATGCATATAAGTAATATTAGATATAAAATTGATGACAGTTCTAAAGAACCTAAATATATTAAATCTATTTGGGGTATTGGATATAAGTTTTTCTATGACAATTAGAAAACGTTTATATATATCATTTTTTTTAATCATATTAATTGTTGCATTTATTATTGGGGTTTTCTTTTATGCTATTTTTAGTTTAAACACAATTAATCAGCAACAAAATCATAGATACGATCAATTAATAAGAGTTGAGAAATTGAAAGAGTTTAATAACTCATACTCTTGGATAGTACTTGATATTATTACAGATTTCCAAAAAATAGATATAGTAAATGAAAGAATAAATAAAGCAAATAATTTCTTTAAAAATCTTAATACTCAAAAATCAACAATCATTAATAGTTCTGAATCAAAAGAAGAAAAAGATAATTTGATTTTAATTTTTGAACATTTTGATATTATGCAGAAACTTATAAAAAAAGAATTATATAGTTTAGTAGTTAATAAAAATAGTGATTTTAAAACTTTTAATAAAAATTTTGAGAAGATAAATATTGATACAGAAAAACTACTTATTTTTGAAACTAAATATTTACAAGATAAATTAACACAAACACAAGATAGAAGAAATGAGTTTTTGAGTACTATAAAACTTGAATTACTTATTTTATTTACAATATTATTACTTCTTAGTTTTGTAATATCTTCAAAAATAATAAATGAAATAAAAGAAAAACTCTATAGACTTAATCAAGGTGTATTGCAATTATTTAAAAATGGTGAAAAAACTATTAAAGTAGATATTGGAGAGAATAATGAATTAAGTGAAATAACAAATAATTTAAACTCTTATTTACAAAAACAATCTAATATCATAGATTCTCGAGAAGAATTACTCAGGAATATTAGTCATGAATTAAAAACTCCTATTGCTAAAGGAAAGTTTTTGATTGAAAAGATTCAAAAAAATAATAAAACAATAAATGATATAAATACAATTTTTTATGATATTGAAATGCTTACTAGTAAGTTATTAGAAAGAGAAAAATTAAATTTTGCTATTTTAAAAACTAGTAAATTTAAAGTTAGTTCTTTAATCTTAGAATCTTTATCAAAACTTCTTATTGAAGATGAATCAAAAGTAATTGTCAAAATTAAAAATGATTTTGATATTGAAGCAGATTTTTACTATTTAACTATTGCACTTAAAAACTTGATTGATAATGCAATGAAATATGCAAAAGAGTTTCCTATAATTGTAAAAAGTAAAAATGATGTAATCTACATAAGTAATATTGCAAATAAACTTTCAAATGATTTAATATATTATATACAACCATTTACAAGAGAGCCAAATCAACAACAAGGTCATGGCTTAGGCTTAAATATAGTAGATAAAATATTAAGCCGCCATGGCTTTAAACTTAATTACAAACACAGCAACTCATACAATATATTCTACATTTTATTTAAATAAAATATTTAAAGTTGTAGAAATTGTATTTTTGATTTTAACCAGAAATGCTACTTGATAAAATACCTAAACCTACAAATAACGCAATGTTTACCATTATTAAGTTTCTTACTACATCCATGATATTCCCTTTTTTAATAATTTTCTTATAATTTAATTTTAGTAGATTTATGCAAAGTTAAAAAGGATATATTGCTTGACATTGTCTTGACAATTATATGTTTAAGATGGAAGTGTTTAATTAAATGATTCTTTAGATATAATTCGCGCTTTAATTAATATATTGAAATATAAATGTATTATAAGAAAGGTTATAATGAAAAAAAATATTGTTGTAGGTGGCGTTAACAAAGAACAAAGAGAAAAAAACTTAGAAAAGTTAAAAGAGAAATATTCTAAAAAAGGATATACATTTTCTGAATATATTGATAATGGAAGTTTAAAGTCTGTAGCAGTTTTTGATGTTGATGAAAATATTCTAAGAAAAGAAAAACAAAAAATTCTTTATATTTATGCCAGTTTCTTTTTATTATTGTCTATATATTTATATATGCAAGGTAATTAAAACCAAGTATTTAAAAGTGTTAAAGCTTTATAAAAACAGTTATAAATGCTTTTTTATTCAATGTTAAATTTATTATAACTATTAATTAGCTAGAATATTTTAATTTTAAAGAAAAGAATAATTATTATATTACAAAATAAAACTATTTAAGGACTCAACAAGAATGAATATTGATATAATATTACAAAATATTTTAAATCCCCCAATTCTATTCTTTTTTCTAGGAATGCTCGCAGTTTTTTTAAAATCTGATTTATCAATACCACAACCATTACCAAAACTATTTTCATTATATTTATTAATAGCAATTGGTTTACACGGTGGATATGAACTATCAAAAAGTGGTTTAGATATAAATGTATTAAAAGCATTATTATTAGCCATATTTATGGCAACACTTGTTCCCATTTACAGTTATTTTATTTTAAAGCGTAAACTTGATACTTATAATGCCATAGCAGTTGCCGCAACCTATGGTTCAATTAGTGCAGTTACATTTATCACAGGAATTACTTACTTACAAACTATGGGTGTTGAGTATGGTGGTTATATGGTAGCCGCAATGACACTTATGGAATCTCCAGCTATTGTAATTGGATTAGTTTTTGCAGCACTTTTTGCAAAAGATAAAAATGGCGAAAAAACACAGAAAACAGATTGGAAAGAAATTTTAAGAGAAGCTTTTTTAAATCCTTCTGTTTATCTATTAGTAGGAGCTTTGATTATTGGTATTTTAACAGGTGAAAAAGGTTGGACTTCAATGGAACCACTTTTTGGAACATTGTTTAAGGGGTTCTTAGCTTTCTTTCTTTTAGATATGGGATTAGTAGCAGCTAGAAAAATTTATGAACTTAGAAAGGTAGGGTACTTTTTAATTGTATTTGCTTTAGTAATGCCTGTAATTAATGCATCAGTTGCAGTAGGTTTAGCATATTTCTTTGGAGTTTCAAAAGGTGATGCTTTTCTTTTAGCACTTTTAAGTGGAAGTGCTTCATATATAGCGGTTCCTGCAGCTATGAGACTTTCTGTTCCTCAAGCAAATCCAGGAATATATTTACCATTAAGCTTAGCTATAACATTCCCTTTTAATATTTCATTGGGAATACCGTTATATTACTTTTTTATAAATTCATTGTGGGGGTAGAATATGATTAATATGAAAAAAGTTGAAATAATAATTGAATCAATATATATAAATAGATTATTAGAACTTTTAGAAGGGCATAATATTACAGGTTATACAATTATCAAAGATATTGCAGGTCGTGGTGGTCATGGTTTAAAAACGGCAGACGATTTTACAGATGTTTTTAGTAACAACTATTTATTTGCTGTATGTGAAGAAGAAAAATATTTAAATATGCAAGAAGATATTAGAGGCTTTATAAAAAAATATGGTGGTAAATGTATCGTAACTGATGTAATGTTACTTAAATAAAACAAACTTTTATGAAAGAGAAATTAATGAACAAAGATTTTAACTATTCTAATTTAAAAATAGGAATAATAGGTGGTGGACAACTAGGTAAGATTATGTCTCAAAAAGCTAAGAAAATGGGTTTTCACGTTACAATTTTAGATCCAACTCCTAACTGTCCAGCAGCTCAAGTTTCTGATAAGCATATCCTTGGTGGATTTTATGATAAAGTAAAACTTGAAGAATTAGTACAACAAACAGATGTAACAACTTTTGAATTAGAGCATATTGATACTTCTATTTTAAAAGAATTACATGAGCATGGACATAAAATCTATCCATCTCCTTATGTTATGGAATTAATTCAAAATAAATATGAGCAAAAGAAACTTTTAGATGAAAATAATATACCCGTTCCAAAGTATAAAAATGTACAAAATGATGAAGACTTAAAAGCCTTTGGCTTTCCAGTAATTCAAAAAGTAAAAATGGGTGGTTATGATGGACAAGGTGTTCAGATGCTTAAAACAGAAGAAGACATCACTAAATCTATTAAAGCAGAATCATTTATAGAAGAACTTATTGATATTGATAAAGAGTTAGCAATTATTGTTGCTAGAAGTATTGAAGGTGAAATTAGATGTTATCCTGTTGTTGAAATGCTTTTTGATGATAGAGTAAATATTTGTGATAGTGTAATGGCACCTGCCCGTATTTCAAAAGAGATTGAAAAAAAATCAATTGAGATTTCTATTAAATCAATTGAAGTTTTAGGTGGTGTTGGCATTTTTGGAGTGGAATTATTTTTAACAAAAAGTGGTGAAATATTAGTAAATGAAATTGCACCAAGACCACATAACTCAGGACACTATACTGAAGAATCATGTGCAACTTCGCAGTTTGAGCAAATAATAAGAGCAGTTACAAATTTACCTCTAGGTTCAACAAAACTAATTTCACCATCTGTAATGGTTAATTTGTTAGGTGAAGAAGGCTATGAAGGTGAACCATTTATTGAAGGTATTCATGATGCTTTAGCAATTCCTGAATTATCTTTTCACTTCTATGGAAAAAGTTTTACAAAACCATTTAGGAAAATGGGACATATTACAGTTTTAGATGATGATATAAATAAAGCACTAGAAAAAGCAATGAAAGCAAAAGACATTTTAAAAATTAAAGGGAGTAAAAAATATGAGTAAAGTATTAGTTGGAATTATTATGGGAAGCGACTCAGACTTACCAGTTATGAGTGCAGCTGCACAAATGTGTGAAGAGTTCGGAATTGCATATGAAGTTAGTATAGTATCAGCTCACAGAACACCTGATAGATTAGTTGAATATTCAAAAAATGCAGAAAGAAGAGGTTTAAGAGTTATTATTGCAGGAGCAGGTGGTGCTGCTCATTTACCAGGTATGGTTGCATCATTAACAGCACTTCCTGTTATTGGAGTTCCAGTTAGAGGTTCAAATTTAGAAGGTATGGATTCATTATTATCAATTGTTCAAATGCCAGGTGGAGTTCCTGTTGCTACTGTTGCAATTAATGGTGCAAAAAATGCTGGAATCTTAGCAACACAAATACTTGGTGTTAAAGACTCAAGTTTAAGAAAGAAAATCTCAGAATACAAAAGTAGTATGAAAGATGAAGTAGAAGCAAAAGTAAAAAAGTTAGACAAACTTGAATATAAAAAATATTTAAAACAAATGGCTAAATAAATCAAAAAATAAATTTGAGATCTTTTTTAGATCTCAAATTACTTTTCTATAAACTAACAAAATATAACTACTAAAAAACTTCAATATTTAATAAAATCACTAATATAAACTAGATTAAACAAGTATTAGGATTAATAAAATGAATATAGCCATAATTGGAGCAGGACTAAGCGGGACAAATATTTATAATCTTTTAAAAGAAAATGGTAATAATGTACAAATATTTGAAAAAGCTAGAGGTTCAGGTGGAAGATGTAGCACAAGATATTTAAATGATAAGCTAATAGATCATGGAACTCCTTTTTTTGAAGCTTATGATGAAAATTTTATAAATTTTTGTGATAAAAAAGTTGAAAAAAATATTTTAGTAAAAAAAGAGAATAGATATTATCCTTTAAAGGGTATGAATAAACTGTGTTCTTCTATGTTAGATAAAGATGATTTTAACAAAAATACAAAAATTGTATCATGTAAAAAAATTGATGACAGATGGCATTTATATGATGAAAATGGGATATCTTATTATCCCTTTGATAAATTAATCATAACAATTCCAACTCCACAAATATTAGATTTAGATATAGAACTTCCTTTTAATATAAAGAAGAAGTTAGATAGTATAAAATATGGATCTATTGCGACACTTTTACTGTATGCATATACTTCAAAAAATATACTTAATCCTAAAATATTAAATAGTTCCTATTTTAAAAAAATTGTTAATAATTCTTTAAAATATAACTATGAAAACTTCTCTAGTTATGTAATACATTTAGATTCAACTATTTGCAGTGAGCAAAACTTTTCTAATACAGATGAAGTAAAAGAGTTTATGTTAAATAAAATATATGATGTTTCAGGAATAAAACTAGAAGATAATTTTCATGTAATGTCACATTTTTGGAAATATGCTAATGTTGTAAATTCTATAGATGAAGATTATCTTTATGATGAAGAATTATCTTTAGGAATTTGTGGTGATTTTTTTAAAGGGAATAATTTAGAAGGTTCATATCTTAGTTCAAAGAGTTTGTATAATAAAGAATTTAACTTAGTTTTTGACAATTTATGATAAGAAAACATATTAATATTAAAGAAAAGTAAGTAATATACTTTTCCCTTTTTCTAAATATTTAATACACAATAATTATGTATACTCTTTACTTAATATTATTCAAGGAAAAAAATGAAAGATAAAATAAAAAAATATTTTAGAGAAGCTATAATTTTTATTGTAATACTTACAATTGCTATGAATGTATTGAGCTATTATAGATCACTAGATTTAAATAAAGAAAACTTAAACATAGAAAATTTTAAATTACTTAATAATATAGAATACAAACTGCCAAGAAACAAACCAATTATAGTTCATTTTTGGGCAACATGGTGCCCAACATGTAAACTTGAAGCAGCAAATATAGAAAAAATATCAAAAGATTATGAAGTTATTACAATTGCTATTCAATCAGGAACAAATGAAGAGATACAAAAGTATTTAGATGATAATGACCTTACTTTTAAAGTTGTAAATGATGAAGATGGTTACTACTCAAGAAAATTTAATATAAAAGCTTTTCCAACTACTCTGCTTTTCAATAAAGATAAAAATCTAAAATTTTCTGAAGTAGGTTATACAACGACTGCCGGTCTATATTCTAGAATGGCTTTGATTAAATAGCTAAAATTAAAATTTAATATACTATAAAAAATATAAAAGACATAAGTTACAGAGTTTTTTAAAATTATTCGTAATACATAAATAAACTTTTTTGTGATAGCATATTAAAAATAAAAGGACACAATATGCCTCATTTACAATTTGAAATAAATAAGAAAATAGAAAATAAAATTAAAGAAGAATTTATAGATAAAGTTATGTCAACTTTCTCAAAAGTAATGGATACTGGCACAGATCATATTGCAATTAGTATTAGAGAGTATGATAAATACTCTTTATCAATAGGAAGAACAGATATAAAAGATGATATATGCTTGATGAATTTAGATATAAGAGAAGGTAGAACTATTGACAAAAGAAGAAAGTTAGTTCTTTTGTATATGGATTTAGTAGATAAGCTTTTTAAAATTAATAAAAAGAATCAATATGCAACATTAACAGAACACAAAGGTGAAGATTTTCACTTAGTAGAGAAATATTTAAGTTCTTGGGAAATTGGTGAAGAACCACTTGCATAAATGAATTTTAAATTCTTAATTTAAATCAATAAAGAAGTAAATTAAAAAGGTTATACTTAAAAGATGAAATATTTACTATTAATTACAATTATTTACATTAATTTAAATGGAGCATATTCAGAATTATTATTTAATGGAAATTGTATTACTTGTCATAAAACAAACAACTTAAATAAATCAGCACCAACTATACAAGAAATACAAAAAGAATATAAAAATGCATTTCCAAATAAAGAAGAGTTTGTAAGTTATATGAGTAGATGGGTTTTAAATCCAAAAGAAAAAACATCTTTAATGCAAGATAAAATTGAATTTTATGGATTAATGCCTGATTTAGCTTATGATGAAAATACACTAAAAGAAATAGCAGAATATATATTTGATAATAACTTTAAATAAAAACCCAAATAAAAGCTAGCAATAATATATAAAACCAGAAACTTTCAAAATTTAAACTACATTTAAGCAATACCCCTTGACAAAGGAAGAAAAATCTCCTATAATTCCCG
>NYWO01000074.1 GCA_002685075.1 Arcobacter sp. | reverse complement strand
GCTCATAAAGAAATGGTTGCTAATTTAAAGAAAGGTGACAAAATTGTAACAAATGGAGGCTTAATCGTAGAAGTTTCTAATGTAGGAGATGAAAGTCTTACTGTTAAAAATAGTGATGGAACAGAAATGAAACTTGTTAAAGAGTTTGTTTCAAAACTTTTAGAAGACTAATTTTACTACTTAAAACATGTAATAATTTTACATGTTTTACCCTTCAAAATACAAAACCCTTACTAAGGACTCAAGATTGAAAATCTTTAATTATAGACTTGTTATCTTTGCATTAAGTATAATTTTTGGTGTTGTTTTTGCAATTCCTTCACTTATGCAAACAGATAGTGGAAAAAAAATATCTCTAGGACTTGATTTACAAGGTGGGCTTCATATGCTACTTGGTGTAAATACTCATGAAGCAGTTACTGCTAAAATCAAAACAATCGCAACAACTGTAAAGTATTATGCAGACGATGAAGACTTACTAATTGATGGATTATCAATTGATTCAGATAGTGTTGTTTTTACTGTTTTAGATAAAGATGAAATTCCTAAAATGGATAAGATGCTAGAGCAAATAAAAGGCTTAGATATTTCAAAAAATGATTTATCTTATACTTTAATTTTAACAGAAACAGATATTGAAAAGACAAAAGATTTAGCTGTATCTCAAGCTGTTGAAACTATTAGAAATAGACTTGATCAGTTTGGACTTTCAGAGCCAACTGTTATAAGACAAGGTGAAACAGCTATTGTTGTTCAATTACCTGGCATTAAAACACAAGCTGAGGAAAAAGCAGCTAGAGAACTTATTTCTAAGCCTGCTAATTTAGAATTAATGGCAGTTGATGAAGAAAGAGCTGATCAGGTATATACTTTATCTAGATCACAAGCTGCTGAATATGGCGATATAATTTTAGAAGATACTAGAGATCCAAATAGAAAATATCTTGTAAAAGAAATACCTATTTTAAATGGGTCTCAAGTTGTAGATGCACAAGTTGCATTTGATCAGGGAAATCAACCAATTATTAACTTTACATTAAATTCTACGGGTGCACGAATCTTTGGAGAATTTACTGGTAAAAGTGTAGGAAAAAGATTAGCAGTTGTTTTAGATGGTAAAGTTTATTCCGCTCCAAATATTAGAGAAAGAATCGGTGGTGGTTCAGGACAAATATCTGGAGGTTTTACAACTTCTGAAGCAGGTAATGTTGCTATTGCTTTAAGATCAGGAGCACTTCCAGCAACTGTTAATTTACTTGAAAAAAGATCAGTTGGACCATCTTTGGGTGCTGATTCAATTAAAGCTTCTACAATTGCTTTAATCTCAGGTTTCTTAATAGTATTTGTATTTATGATAGTTTATTATAGACGAGCAGGTGTAATTGCAAATATTGCACTTATTACAAATATTTTCATAATTATTTCAGTTATGGCAATGTTTGGCGCAACACTTACTTTACCTGGTATGGCAGGAATTGTATTAACAGTTGGTATGGCTGTTGATGCTAATGTTATTATTAGTGAAAGAGTTAGAGAGTTACTTAAAGCAGGAGTATCTGTTCAAAAATCAATTGAAGATGGGTATTCAAATGCAATGAGTGCAATTTTAGATGCAAATATTACAACACTTTTAGTTGCTGTTATTTTATATGCATACGGAACTGGAGCTATTAAAGGTTTCGCAATTACTATTTCTATTGGTATTTTAGCTTCAATGTTAACTGCTATTTTAGGTACTCATGGTATTTATGAAGCAATTGGAGCAAAAATAGCAAAAGATAAAGACTTAAAAAAATGGTTTGGAGTTAGCTAATGGAAATTTTTAAATCAGATAAAATTTATAATTTTATGGGAAAAAGGTTGCCTTTTTTAGGCTTATCTTCTTTACTAGTTATTGCTTCAATTGTTTTATTATTTACAAAAGGTTTAAACTTTGGTATTGATTTTGCAGGTGGGACTATTGTTCAAGTTAAATATGAACAAAAAGCTCCAATTGATAAAATCAGAAATACTTTAAAAAATACTAATTATTCAAATGCATCAATTTCAGAATTTGGAAGCCCTGAAGAAGTTGTAATAAGAATTACAGGTTCTTCTTCAGATATCGCAAATGATATTGGTGATGAAATGCATGTATTATTAAAAAGTACAGGTGATTTTGAGATTAGAAGAGTTGATATAGTTGGGCCTAAAGTTGGTGGAGAATTAAGAGAAAAAGGTATTATGGCTTTATCTTTATCTTTAATTATTATTTTAATTTATGTATCATATAGATTTGAGTGGAGATTTGCAATTGCATCTATTCTTGCTTTAGCACATGATATTATAATTGCAATGGGTGCAATTAGTTTATTTAGTATTGAAGTTAATCTTGATATTTTAGCTGCAATTCTTACAATCTTAGGATACTCCTTAAATGATACGATTATTGTATTTGATAGGGTTAGAGAAGGTGTACAAACATCAAAAGAATCAATCTTAGAAAAAATTGTAAATGAATCTGTTAGTAGAACTTTATCAAGAACAACTCTTACTTCATTAACAACATTCTTTGTTGTATCAACTCTTTTCTTCTTTGGTGGAGAGATTATTCATGGATTTGCATTTACAATGCTTGTAGGTGTTATTGTAGGTACGTATTCATCAATTTTTATCGCAGCTTCATTCTTAGTAGAACTAAAATTCTCAATATCAGATTTTAGATCTAAAGAAGCAGATAAAATAAAAAGACAAAAAGAAAAAGATAAGTTAAGAGCAATGTACGAACAAGGTACAATGTAATTAAAGTCTTTATAAAATATAAGCTTTTACGCGAACTCTGCGTTGAAGTTTGTATTTAAAACACTCAAGTACTTGGTATACGCTTCTATTTAAAATCCAAACTTAACATTGATTTAACTCAAAATTTCATACTTTCTAGGAAATCTTAAAAATAATTTTAGAAACTTTTATAAGAATTAATGTTGAAAGAAACATTTTTTAATATTAATTCTTATAGAATGTTTTTATTTAATATTAGACGAATAATCTGGAGTAGAAATGAAATTAAATAGTCCAAAATCTTTTTTATATAAATTTGATAAAATAACATCAAATAACGGTAAAGATTCATTATTAGCTTTAATATGGATTTTAATTTTTGAGTTTACTTCTACAATCTTAGAATACGAATACTTAGATACATCAGAACAATATATCTTTCATATGCAAGAAGGATTAATTAAAGAGCTATTTATTGCATTATTATTTGTATTGTTTATTTGGTATTGTGTTTATAGTATAATTTTTATGTATAGAAAACAGTTTATCACTCTAGCTTTATATGGCTCTTTATGTATTTATTTACTTATTACTCATGATATTACTTTTAATTTGTTATTTCATAATTTAAACCCTATTAATATACTTGAAAATGGATTTAGTTTTTATATGATGATACAATTGTTTTTAAAACTAATTATCATTTATTTATTAATTAAAATGTTTACAATTATTAAAAAAGAAAAGTAAAAAGAATAAAAAACCAACTTTAAAAAAGCCTACAAAATAGATAGTAAAAGCGATTTATTATCATAATTTAGCTATTATCTCATCTTAAATTTAAAAGTAAAACTATAAAAGGATTTAAATGGATTGGGGTAAAGTAACTTACATATTTTTTTCACTAATGTCATTAACTACTACAGCAGGTTTTTTGTATGAGCAAAATGAAATTGCATTATTTATAGCAGCAGGTGTAAATGTAATATCAACAATATTGAAAATCGGTGTTAAAAACTTACTAGCAGCAGAATTACTAGCAAGTTCTTTAGTTGCAGATCTACATTTAATCCCAGCTTTTATGGTATTAACTTTTATGAATGATATATCTTTAGCAATTTCATTAGCTATTGGTGCAGTAGTTGCAAATATTTTCTCAATTGCCCTAGCATTAATTGAAAGCGCGAAAAGTCACGATAAGGAAGAGTTTTAATGGAATATAACGCAAAAGCAATAGAAAACAAGTGGCAGAAATTTTGGACTGAAAATAAGTCTTTTGAGCCAAGTGATGATCAAAGTAAAGAGAAAAAATATATTTTAAGTATGTTTCCATATCCAAGTGGAAGAATTCATATGGGACATGTTAGAAACTATTGTTTAGGTGATGCTTTTGCTAGACATTTTAGAAAATCAGATTTTAATGTTTTACATCCGATTGGATGGGATAGTTTTGGAATGCCAGCTGAAAATGCAGCTATTAAACACAAGTCTCATCCAAAAAAATGGACTTATGAAAATATTGATTATATGAGAGATGAACTAAGAACTTTAGGTTTGTCTTTTTCTGAAACTAGAGAGTTTGCGACTTCTGATGAATTATACACAAAATGGGAACAAGAGTTTATCATTAAAATGTATGAAGAGAAGTTATTATATAGAAAATCAACTACAGTAAATTGGTGTGAACCTTGTCATACAGTTTTAGCAAACGAGCAAGTAGAAGAGGGTTGTTGTTGGAGATGTGATACTCCAGTTGAGCAAAAAGAGATGCCAGGATATTATATTGGTATTACTCAATATGCTCAAGAGCTTTTAGATGATTTAGATGGTTTAAAAGATACATGGCCATCACAAGTTTTAACTATGCAAGAAAATTGGATTGGAAGAAGTGAAGGTTTAGAGTTTAAATTTGAATTATCAAAAGATTCAAAAAATAAATTAAACAGATCATTCTCAAAGTATTTAGTATTTACAACTAGACCAGATACAATTTATGGTGTTTCTTATTCTGCTTTAGCACCTGAACATCCAATTGTAAAATATATTTTAGAGCATAAACTTTTACCACAGAAAAAACTAGATGCTATTAAAAGTATGCAAAAAGTTAGTGAAAGAGATAGAGCGACACAAGATAAAGAAGGAATTTCTTTAGAATTAGAAGTAATGCATCCCTTAACAGGTGAAAAAATTCCAGTATGGGTTGCTAACTTTGTTTTATCTTCTTATGGTGGAGGTGCTGTTATGGCAGTACCAGCTCATGACCAAAGAGATTTTGAATTTGCAAAGCAATATGACTTACCAATTACTCAAGTAATTATTGGAAAAGATGGTTTAATTGAAAATCAAACTGAAGCATATGTCAATGAAGGTGAACTTATAAATTCTGAAAGTTTTACTGGTCTTAAAAATACAAAAGCTAAAAAAGCAATACTTTATCATTTTGAACAAAATTCTTTAGGAATTAAAAAAGTTAACTTTAAACTTAGAGATTGGGGTATTTCAAGACAAAGATATTGGGGAGCTCCTATTCCTTTTGTACATTGTGATGATTGTGGATTAGTTCCAGAAAAAATTGAAAATCTACCAATTGCATTGCCTGAAGATGTAGAAATTACAGGTGAGGGTAACCCTTTAGATACTCATCCTACATGGAAACATTGTGCTTGTCCAAAGTGTGGAAAACCTGCAACTAGAGAAACTGATACTTTAGATACTTTTGTTCAATCATCTTGGTATTTCCTAAGATATGCAACAAATCCAAAAAAATGGAATGAAGAAGGAATATCAAAATCAGACAGTGATTACTGGATGGATGTTGACCAATATATTGGTGGAATTGAACATGCAATTTTACACCTTTTATATGCAAGATTTTTTACAAAAGCTTTAAACTCTTTAGGATATACAAACTCTAAAGAACCATTTAAAAAACTTCTTACTCAAGGTATGGTTTTAAAAGATGGTGCAAAAATGTCAAAATCAAAAGGAAATGTAGTTGATCCTGATTTAATCATAGAAAAATATGGAGCAGATACAGCAAGACTATTTATGATGTTTGCAGCACCACCTACAAAAGAGTTAGAATGGAATGATTCAGCAGTAGATGGAGCTTTTAGATTTATTAAAAAGTTTTTTGAAAGAGCAGCAAATGTTACTAAAGTAGGAGTTGATACATTTAAAGATATTGACCATAAAACTTTAACTAAAGATGAAAAATATGCTAGAAAAAAAATATATGAAGCTTTACAAAAATCAACTGAAGTATTTAATAAAACATATACTTTCAATACATTAATTGCAGCTTCAATGGAAGCTTTAAATGCCTTATCAGCACAAAAAAATGAAGCAGTCTGGACTGAAGGGTACTATATATTATCAAATATTTTAGAACCAATAATTCCTCATGCTTCTTGGGAAATATCAAATGCATTATTTAAAAAAGAGAATTTTGATAATACAATTGAAGTAAAAGAAGAAGTTTTCCAAATGGATTCAATAATCTTAGCTGTTACTATAAATGGTAAGAAAAGATGTGAAATTGAAGTTGAACCAAATGCTTCAAAAGAAGATATCTTAGCAATTGCAAAAGAGAATTCGGTTAAATGGATTGAAGATAAAGAGATTATTAAAGAAATTGTTGTTCCAAATAAATTAGTAAACTTAGTAATAAAAGGATAATTAAAGAATGAAAAGTACGAATAATATAAAAAAAGTACTATTGGTACTTTTTACTTTAAGTTTTTGTTTTTTTACACTTACTGGATGTGGATATAAACCAACAACACATTATGCAAAAAAAGAACTTTCTGGAAAAGTTTTTGTAAAACTATTTGTTGATTTAAAAGATCCTCAAAATAGTGTTTTAATCAAAGATGCTATGAATCAATTACTTGTACATAAGCTTGACTCAAAACTTGTATATGATGAAGCCTTAGCAGATACTATTATGAATATTAAAATAAACTCTGTAAGTATGACAGCACTTCAATATGATGCTGATGGATATAATAACTTATATAGAGCAACAGTTAATATTAATGTTAAGTACAATAAAAAAATTGAAAAAACTTCAAGAAACTTTACTGTAAGTGGTGAAAATGATTTCTCTTTAGGAAGTAGTACAACAATTACAGATACTAAGCGTTATGAAGCTATTAAAAGTGCTTCGGATGATGCTTTAGATGAAGTACTATCAAAAATAGCAATTCAATCTTTTAAAAAATAGTCAATGAAAATTGATTTAAAAAAAGCTAATTTAGCTAAGTTCTTAGAATTTAAAACTCTTTATTATGACAAGATTGATTTTACAACTGTAGAATCATCTTGGAATTTATTATCACAAAGAATCACTTTACCTTTTGTTATTCATATTGTTGGAACTAATGGAAAAGGTAGTACAGGTAGATTTTTAGCTCATTATTTAAGTAAAAGTAATTATAAAGTTTTACATTATAGTTCACCTCATATTATTAAGTTTAATGAACGTATTTGGATAAATGGACAAGATGTAAGAGATGAAGATTTACAGATTGCACATAAATTCTTACAAGAGTTATATCCTTTAAACTTATTAGAAAAATTAACATATTTTGAATATACAACACTATTATCTTTTTATTTATCTAAAGATTGTGATTATTTAGTATTAGAAGCAGGACTTGGTGGAGAATTTGATGCAACAAATGTAGTAAGAAATGATTTATCTTTAATTACAACAATTGATTTAGATCACCAAAGCTTCCTAGGAAATAGTGTTGAAGAAATAGCTCAAACAAAAATGCGTTCAGTTGATAATAAAATGATTATAGGCTATCAAATACATAAAAGTATTTATGATACAGCTTTAAAAGTAAAAGAACAGCTTTTGGATGAGAGAAATACTAAAATAACTATTGAAGAAGTTAAAAATTTTAATAAATATAAATTAAATAAGAAGTTTGCAAGTTATTTAAAAAGAAACTTACATCTAGTGATATCTTGTTTAGAAGAATTAAAAATAGATATAAATTTAAGTTTATTTGATGATGTCGAACTATTTGGAAGGTGTCAAAAGATAGCAAAAAATATAACTATAGATGTAGGTCATAATCCTTTAGCGGCAAAAGTTTTAAAAGAAGAATTCTCAAAGAAAAAAATTACATTAATATATAACTCTTACAAAGATAAAGATTATAAAGATGTTCTAAAAATATTAAAACCTATAATAAATAAAATAATTATTATAGATATTGATGATAAAAGAATGGTTTGTAAAAATAATTTATTAAAAATTATAGATAAATTAAATATAATAAAAGAAGATACAATAAAAATTAATGACAACGAAGAGTATTTAGTGTTTGGTTCATTTTTAGTTGTTGAAAAATTTTTATATTTGATTGGAATGAATGAAAAATAGATTAATAATTACAGTTTCTGACATAAAAGGTACCAAATCTTACAATGTTCATCAGTTTATAAAAAAAGTTTTATTCTCAGTTATCCTAATAGTTTTATTAGTAATTGGTGGAAGTTTTTGGTTAATATCATATTTAAATGATGAAATTTTAAGTGTTAAAAAAAATAAAGAAACAGAATTAAAAATACTAAATGAAAAAGAAGAAAAACTTCTTGCACAAAATAAACTTTATTCAATACAAATAAAAAGTAAAGTAAAAGATATTGATGAATTGAATCAAAAATTAGATGAAATTCATACTATTATTGGTGTTGGAAAAAATGCTACAAAAAGTGAAATTACTAAAAAAACACTAGCTGCAATTAATATTGATAAAAAAAAATATACATTAATGGTAATTCCAAATGGAAAACCACTTATTAACTATAGAGTATCTTCAAACTTTGGATACAGAATTAATCCAATTACAAAAAGAAAACAGTTTCATAGAGGAATAGATTTAGCGGCTCCTAAAAAAACTCCAATTCGTGCAACTGCTGATGGAATAGTTGAGCATGTTCAACCAAAAAATATAGGAGATTATGGTAGAGTTATAAGATTAAGTCATAATTATGGATTTAAAACTACCTTTGCTCATATGAATAAAACACTTGTAAAGATAGGAGATATAGTAAAAAAAGGTCAAATAATTGGTTTAGTAGGAACTTCAGGAAGAAGTTCTGGACCACATTTACATTATGAAATAAGATATGCAAGTACACTTTTAAATCCAAAAAACTTTATAAAATGGAATTTGGATACATATGATACTATTTTTAAGAATGAAAGGAAAGTTGAATGGGAGTCTTTAATAAGTCTAATAAAGGATCAACACCAAATGGCGCTACAGTAATAGCTCAAGGCACATGTATAATTGGTGGAATTAATACAAAAGGTACAGTTAATATTGATGGAAAATTTGAAGGTGTTATTTTAGAAGCTGATGTTATTGCTATTGGATTAACAGGTGAAGTTATAGGTGATATTAAAGCTAATAATTTAATTGTTAATGGGTTATTTGATGGCAAAATTGATTGTAATATTGTTCAAATTTTAGAAAATGGAAAAGTAATTGGTGATATGCAATATAATGAATTAATTATTGAACCAAATGGAAAGTTTGAAGGAAGAGGAATAAGAAAAGATTCTAATCTAAAAAGTAGATACAACGAAGTAGAACAAAAAATTAATAATATTATAGTAAGCCCTTCTGCAATAGTTCATGATAAATCTTGAAAATAAACTTAAAAGCCTTTACTTACAAAAAGAGAATATTGAAGAAGAAATAAAGAGTTTAGAAGAGCAAATAAAAAATGAAAAAGAAAAAGCTTCTAAACCTTTAAAAATTACATTTACTAAAAATGAAAAAATTGATATTTTCAAATCTTTATTTATAGCAAGAAAAGATATATATGCAAAAAAATGGATAAGTAAAGATGGAAATAAACAAGGTTTTTATCCAGTTACTAGAACTTTTCAAGGTGAAGATTATATTCCTTTAACAAATAAAGAAATAGAGAACCATTTAAGAGGTTTAGTACATCTTGCAACTTTTTGTATTGACTCAAATAATATGTCTAAATTTTTAGCTTTAGAAATCCTTGATGAAGATAAATTTAAACTTCAAATTACACTAAATAGTCTAAATGTTAGGGCTTATTATGAGTTGAACTCTTATAATTCATTAATTGTATGGATTTTTTTAGAAAATAGTATTGAAACAAAAATTGTTTATAACTTTGGAAAATATCTTTTAAAAAAAGCTAATATAACAGCAAAATTGTATCCTAATAATGAGTTTGCAAATAATGCTAATTTAGGATCAAGTCTGGAATTACCTCTTTATTTAAAAAGTAGGAATAAAAATAAAACAGTTTTTATTGATACAAATACAGGTAAAATATATGAAGACCAATGGATGGTTTTAAATAGTGTTCAAAAAGTTTCAAAACAAGTAGTTTATAATAATACTCAAATTAGCAAAAGTGTAAATAGTGAAAAAGATTTTGGTAATATTGAATTTCCAATTGAAAAAATAGATATAGTATTATATGATTTTATATATATTCCTATTTCAATATTATCAAAGTCTTTAATAAATAAATTAAAATCCTTCGCTTCTTTTGAAAATCCACAAATAAAAGTCTTGTTAGGTTTACGAAAGCCATTATATAATGTACCAAGAGTAATTCAAAGTTTTGAAGAAGATGAAACTCATTTAATGCTTCCACGAGGTTTGTTAAATACAGTTAGAGATTTCTTTAATTCAAATGGTGTAATGTTTTTTACAGATGATAAAAGATATTTTACTTCTTATGAAACTAAAAAAGTAAAACTTAAATTAAGACCAGAACAAAATGATACAATAAATCAAATAATGAAAAATGACTTTTGTATTTGTGTTGCACCTCCTGGTTTTGGAAAAACATTAATAGGTGCAAAAATGTTTGAAAAAAGAGCATGTAAAACACTTATAATTGTAAATAAAAATATGTTATTAAATCAATGGATTGAAAGATTTGTAGATTATTTTGAATATGATAAAAAAGATATAGGATATTTAGGAAAAAGTAAAAATAAATTAAATGGAAATATTGATGTTGCAACAATGCAAAGTTTGAAAAATTCACCTGAATATATTCATAATTATTCTTTCGTGATTATTGATGAGTGTCATCATATTCCAGCTGTTACTTTTGAACAAATTGTAAAAAACTTTAGAGGTAAATATATTTTAGGTTTAAGTGCAACACCAAATAGAAAAGATGGTTTACAGCCAATTTTATATCAACAATTAGGTGATATAGCTTATGAATATAAAAAGAAAAAAACTCATTATAATAAATTAAAAATTGTAAGAACTGATTTTATTAGTGAAGCTGATAATTATGCAAGTATTATAAATGAGCTTTGTATTGATGAGAAAAGAAATAATTTAATAATTGATGAAATAAAAAGCAATATTAATAGAAAAATTTTACTTTTAACTGATAGAATAGAGCATATAAATATACTTGAACATTTACTTAGTTTAGAAAAAATTGACTATATAAGTATTCATGGAAGTCAAAATAAAAAAGAACAAGTTAAAAATATGAATTTAGTAAAAGAAAAATCTTTAATTTTAGCGACAACTTCATATTTTGGAGAAGGAATTGATTTTCCTCATTTAAATACTATTTTATTTGCAACACCAATTTCTTATTATGGAAGATTAATTCAGTATTTAGGACGAATTGGAAGAGGAAATCAAGAGTGTTTAGCAATAGATTTTTTAGATGTAAACAATGTAATGCTTAATTCAGCTTTTAAAAAAAGAGCTGAAGGATATAAGCAAATGCATTATAAGTAAGGAGGAGTTTTAAAATGTTAGGAACAATAGTAGCTACAATATTTATTGCCCTTGTAATAAATTTAATATTAAAAAGATTCCAATTACCAACAATTATTGGATATATCTTTACTGGAACAATAATAGCTTATGTTTTTAACTTACATTCAGCAGTTAATAATCATGATTTAAAAGAAATAGCAGAGTTTGGTGTAGTTTTTTTAATGTTTACTATTGGATTAGAGTTTTCAATAGAACATTTAAAAAAGATGAAAAAAGAGGTTTTCTTTACCGGCTCTTTACAGATTATAATAACAACATTATTTGTCTTTGTAATCTCTCATTTTGTTTTAGGAATAGATATTAAATCTTCCATGGTAATAGGAACAGCACTTTCTTTATCTTCCACTGCAATTGTTTTAAAAACTTTTAATGAAACAAAAGAGATAAAAAAGCCATATGGTAAAAGAGTTTTAGGTATTTTAATTATGCAAGATATTGCTGTTATTCCTATTTTACTTATGATATCTTTCTTTACAATGAATGATAATAGTAGTGTTGGATTAATGATTTTAAAAACTATAATCGCAGCTATGATTTTATTGTCATTACTTTATCTTTCAGGAAAATATTTACTAGAACCATTTTTAAATCATGTATCTAAAACAAAATCAGATGAACTGTTTGTAGCTTCTGTTTTACTTTTAGCAATTGGGTCTTCATATTTAGCATATTACTTTGGATTTTCATATTCACTAGGTGCGTTTATTGCAGGTATGATGATTGCAGAAACTAAGTTTAAACATCAAGTAGAAGCTGATCTTATTCCTTTTAGAAATATATTATTAGGTGTATTCTTTATAACAGTTGGTATGCAAATTAATTTTGCAGTAATCTCAGAATATATTTTAGTAATTTTAGTTTTATTACCAGTTTTAATGGGTTTAAAATATATCATAATTTATACATTAGTTAAACTTGAAGATACAAAGAGAGTTGCTTTTAAAACAGCATTTTCTTTAATTCAAATAGGTGAATTTTCACTTGCAATTATAGAACTTGGAAGAAGTCAAGGTTTAGTTGATCAAACATATTCTCAGATTTTAATTGTTACTATTGTTATATCAATGATTTTAACACCAATTATTTTAAAGAATTTGACAAAAGCTTCAAGATTATTAATTAGTGAAGATACTTTAATGGTATGTAATGCATATAATGTAGAAAAAGATACATCAGATCATGTTGTAGTTTTAGGTTATGGTCGTTATGGACAAGCTATTGTTGAAGAGCTAAAAGTATTAAGTAGGAAATATATAATTATTGAACATAATATAAAATTTTATCAGCAAGGTTTAGATAAAAATGAACCAATAGTATTTGGAAATGCAGCGCAAAGGCATATTTTAAATTCAGTAAATATTACAAGTTCTTCTGCTGTAATTGTTGCTGTTAATAACCCAGATTCCTTACATATTATTTGTGAAGCAATTGATGCTTTAACACACAATATAAAAACAATTGTTACAGTTACAACAGAAAGTGAAAAAGATGTTTTAAGAGGACTTCATTTAAAACATATAATTGTTGAAACAAAACAATTATCAAAAGCAGTTGTTGATGAAGTTATGTATTGTAGTTTAGACGATAAATAATACAAGGAGCTTAGTCTCTTTGTATATATCTTTTTCTCGGAGCATCTTTTATTTTTTCAACATCAACTAGTATAAAACCATCAATACAATCAGAAAATTCTTTATCTACATTAAAGCCTAAGAATTTAACTCCACCATCTTCTGCTATATCACTATATTGTTTATATAAAGTTGGTACTGCTACGCCTATACTTGAAAGTGTTGATTTTAAGAATTTGAAATCCTTTTTCCTATCATTTAGTATAAATTGTTCTTTTATTTCATTAACACTATTTGAATATTGATATGAAAGTTTAGGTATTACTAATTGTTTTGAATTTTTGAAGTAATGTGAATAATAAAATATCATTAAATCTTTTGCAATTATAGGAAAAGTTGAACTCATACTAACAGGACCAAACATATATTTGATATTTGGATTATTTTTTAAATATGAACCAATTCCATACCAAAGGTAATCTAAGGCTCTTGTACCCCAATATTTTGGTTGTACAAAACTTCGTCCTAGTTCAATAGAATCTTTTAAATATGGATTTAATTCTTCAGTATATTTAAATAGTGTATTAGAATAAAAACCTTTTACACCAATATTTCTAAAAATAAAGTCTGCATTTCCTATTCTATATGAACCAACTATTTCTAAGTCATTATCATCCCAAAGAATAATATGCTGATAATATATATCATATTTATCTGTATCTCTTTTTTTATTTATTCCTTCGCCTACTTTCCTAAAAGACAACTCTCTTAGTCTTCCTAATTCTTTTAATACAATTGAATCATCACTATAATCATAAAGATAAATTTTTTTTCCATCATTTGTTTCTCCAATTAATTGGGATGACTTTAATTCACTAATTAAATCTTGTCTTTTTTGAGGACGAGCAATAGCACTTTGTGTTTGGAAATAACTCTTTTTTCTTTTTTTCAATGAATATAAATGCTTTTTATATAAATTTATTAGATATTTTTTATCTAAACCTT
>NYWO01000073.1 GCA_002685075.1 Arcobacter sp. | reverse complement strand
CTGCTACAAAAATAAATGAAACTGTATTTAAAATAAACAGAAACATAAAAAGTTTCTTTAAATTCAAGCTATTTCCTTATATCTATCTTATGTAGCTAATAATAATTAATTCCTAATATTGTATAATCTTCTTTTAGAGTATCACTCTACACGTGAATTACATACAATTAAAATGGATTTTTATGGTTATAGTAGGAATAGGTAATATATTACAAAAAGATGATGGTTTAGGTGTATATGCAGCAACATATTTGCATGAAAACTATACTTTTTCAGAAGAAGTTGAGATTATTAATGGCGGTGTTGAAGGAATCCATTTATACAATGTCCTTGAAGATAATGAACACATTGTAATTTTAGATTGTTTGCAGCTTAATGATACCCCTGCTTCTATTTATGCCATTCCAGCAAAAGAGATTTCTGGATATGGTCTTAATAATGGAGGGGCTCATGAAATTGGTATTTTGCAATGTATGGATATGATGGAACTTCAAGGTAAGGAACTTCCTAAATCAATTGTGATTGGAATAATTCCAGCATCTGTTACCTTTGAGTTTGGATTAAGTCAAGAACTTTTAGATGCTTTTCAAGGATATATTTCTGTTATATTACAATATCTTCAAAAAAATGATATTAAAGCAACAAAGAAACCCTCTACAACAGAACTCTTACAAATTATTGATAAAGCGAAAGATCCTTCTGGAGTTATGATCTAAAAGGTATCTACTCTTTAATATTTTGCTTTATTACTGATTTAACAACACTTGTTTCCCAACCATCATACTGTGCACCATGGAATTCTGTTATTTCTATTAAGTTAAATGTTATTTCATCTATATCATGATAAAAAGGTTTATCTAAACGATAAAATTCTAAACCTTTTATTCCATCTTCATTTTTAATCTCTTTTTTAATTTTAAAACCTTCTTTTTCTAATGTCTGGATTAAAGATTCTTGAATTTCTTCATTTTTAAAATAAACTTTATGCTCAATAGCGCGTTTAACCTGTAAATTATCACCTTGCTCTTTTAAATTATCACATACTTTATGATTTTGTATAATTTGCCATTCTTTTGATGTTGGATACAATAAGTTCTTATAGTAATTCCACTCTGGATCATGTGTATGTCCATTATTTATCTCATATGATGTATGCTCATTCAATGCATATTCTATAAAGTCTGGCCAATTATAAGTGAACTGTAAATAATATAAAAAGGTAACATAACCATCTGAAATAATACGTCCTACATACTTTCCTATACGGAATTTAAGCATAGATGATTCAAGTTTATCTTCCATAAAAAGTATTTCTGGCTCTTCATTTTGAGATAGGAAGCCTTTTTCATTTGGCTCTTTTAGTTTCGCTTTAACAAAACCTACTGTTTGGTGAGTATATTCTAAGTCTTCCATTTCCATAGATATACCAGCATTAAACTGTACTAAAGCAGGATTCCCCTCTAAACTTTTCATATATAATTCCCAATATTCTTGCATGCTAATTCCTTTATTTCATTTCTAAACTCATGAGGTACATATCTTCCCCATCAAGTATTTTAACTCTAAGACTTTCACACTTTATACAAAAGTATCTAACTTCATCTACTTCAAAAACATTACCACATTCTTTACACTCAAGTTTAAGTTTTTGAGAGTTAATAATCAACTCAGATTCATCACATAATGTTCCTTCTTTAAATGTATCAAAAGCAACTTTAAGAAGATGTATTTCAATACCAGCCATAACACCAATTTTGACAATTACCTTAACAACTTTAGTTGCATCATTTTGCTTAGCTACTTCTTCACATTGGTTTAATAATGCTTGTACAACACTGTATTCATGCATTTTTGTCATCCTTTAGCATTTTAACTTTAACCTCAAAGGGGTATAATTTGGAGATATTTTATAAACAAACTCATGACGTAATTTATGAAACTTACTTTCATTATCCCAAAACTCGGAATACATCACTTTAAGTTCCTTTTCTTTTAAAACTTCAATTTTTGCTTTGTTTTCTTCTAAAAATTCTTCTTTATCCCATAGAAACTCATCATCATATTTCGATACAGCAAAACAATGAAGTGATTCTAAATATTGTGTATGAGAAAATACGTCATCAATCATTCCTAATTTTTTAGCTTTTGAAACTGATATAGGTAAACACTCTTCTAGTAATTTTTTTGCTATATTATCGTCAACTCTTTTAGGCAAAGTATATGTATGATATTCGCTTCCATTTAATCCTAATGTTTTATAATGAGGATTAAGAACTACACCTTCTTTTGCAACAACATAATCACATGCTAATCCCATAAAAACACCCCCTGCTCCTGCATTGGTTGAAAAAGAAGCAATAGTAACAACATCGTCAGCATAAATAATTGCGCTAATTACATCATTCATAGCATTTATATTAGCCCAACCATCTTCACCTTGTTTTTGGCTATCTTCTAGGATATTTAAATGTATTCCATTTGAGAAAAAATCTTCTCCACCCATAAGAACTAATACATCACATTGAGTTTTAAGATATTCTATAGCATATTTAAGACGAATACATTGTGCTGTATTCATTGCACCATTATGAAAATTGAAATACAGATAAGCTACATTCTCTTTTCTTTCCACACTTAACTCATAAAACGTATCATAACTTTTGTCAAAAATAAGTGGTAAACGTTCTTCTTTTATACCTTTAAGTCTTTCCTTAAGTACATATGTAGATGGTAGTTTAAACCCATCAGGCTGTTTTAAATGAGTAATCCATAAAGCTCCATCAACTGTTCCTAAACAAACAGCCCCATCCCGTTTTGCTAGAATTTCCTTAGGTTTACCTTTAAGCTTACTTTCTTTATGTGCTCCATAAATATAGCATGGTAAACCCAGAATTTCATCAAGTATTCCAGGAACAGAATCACTAAGGTGTATTTTCTCTATTATTTCCTGTGTTACATCTGTTGACCAGTTTATAGTTTTGTCTTTATGACTTAATTTTTCATGAATAGGATTATGTATTTGCTCTACAAAGTTATCACTTTTTATATTTTCAAAAAAAGAATCCAAAGCATTAAGAGAAGCAGATACAATCTCTTGCCTATAAATAGAAGATTTATACGTATCTCGAACATCAAAATATTCTTGTGCATAAATATTCCCACCATCATATAGTTTATTTGCATGAAGAATTACTAAACCCCATTTTTTAGTATGATTTTTCAAAGCATGTTCTAAAGAATGAGGACCTCTATCTCCTCGTGGACCAGGATGAAAAATAAAAACAGGATATTTATCATAAATTTTAGCACTAAGATAGTTTTCTAAAAATGGACAAAGTATTAATTCTGGTTCAAAGTATTCAATCTCATTGAGAGTTTGTCTTTCTTTTATGTAAAAGCATACAGAAACTTCATGTTTTAAATCTTTTAATTTTGTATACACTGCTTGTGTCTGCGAATTAAAAGATGTAACTAAAAGAAGAATTCTCATGCGCTACATTTAACAAATACGAGGTAATAATTCACCCGTAGGTAAATCTAAAAAACGTTTTGTTCCCCATGAAGAGTTTAATAATACCCTTCCCTTATATTGATTACTTACACTAGCTATTAGTGTTGACATATTATGTGTTTCTTGTAGTATTTCTAAGGCTTTTGACTCATCCTCTTTTGATACTGCTAAAAGAAAAGTACCCTCATTTGCAAGGTTGAGTGCTTCAAAACCTAACATTTCACAAATACCTCGAACCTCTTCTTGAACAGGGATATTTTCTTCTTTAACTTCGATACAAACATCTGAACTTTTTGCCCATTCATTTAAAACAGCACTAACTCCACCACGAGTTGCATCTCTCATTGCAACAATATTAATTCCTGAATCTATAAGTTTTTTTATTTCAGGATAAAGTGATGCACAATCAGTTTGCAAAGTACTTGTAAGTTCTATACCTTCACGTGCTGCAAAAATTGTAGCTCCATGTGTACCAATATCTCGACTTACTAAAATACTCATACCTTCTTTTAAACTAGAAGCGGAGATTTCTTTATGTTGAATTTCACCAATACCAGTGGTGTTAATAAATAACTTATCGACACTCCCTTTTGGAACTACTTTTGTATCACCACTTACAACAATAGCACCATTAATATCAAGTTCTTTCTTCATGGATTTAACTATTTTTTCTAATTCACGTGTAGAAAAACCTTCTTCAATAATAACAGAACATGTCAGATACTTAGGTTTAGCACCCATCATAGCAAGGTCATTACAAGTTCCACAAACTGCAAGTTTTCCTATATCTCCACCTGAGAAAAACAAAGGACTAACAGTAAAAGAATCAGTGGTAAAAGCAAGTTTTCCCTCTTCAATAATAGCGGCATCTTCACTCTTAGCTAAAATATCATTTTCAAAATGTTTATAAAATACTTTTTTTATTAGCTCATTATTTTCTTCTCCACCATTACCGTGGGCAAGTGTAATTGTTTTTGTCATCTCATTCCTTTTTTAAGCACTAGTACTAAAAGTTAAATTTCCATATTTATAATATGCAGCACAAGCACCCTCACTACTTACCATACATGAACCAACAGGTTTTGTAGGTTTACAAGCTGTACCAAAAATAGTACATTCTTGTGGTTTAGCCATTCCTCTTAATATATCCCCACAAATACATAGTTTATGGTCTTCTATCTCAGAAATAGGAAGTACATCTTTATATACTTTTTCTGCATCATATTGTGCATAAATATTCCTCAATTTTAAACCACTATTAGGTACATTACCAATCCCTCTCCATCTAAAAAGACTCATTTTTTCAAAGTAAGTATTAATCAAATTTTGAGCTTTAAGATTCCCTTCTGTACTTACCACTCTTTTATACTGAATTTCAAGTTCACATCTTTTTTCTATAAATTGCTTTATTATCATACTAATACCCTGCATTGCATCTACAGGTTCAAATCCAGTCACAACAACAGGACGAGCATAATCTTTTGGAAATTTATCATAAATCTTAGAACCTGCTATAACACTTACATGACTTGGTCCTAAAAAAGCATCAATTTGATTATTATAAGAATCTACATGCACATCACGACTATCTATTAGTTCAACCATTACTTCAGGAACGGTTACATGATTTATATGAAATAAGATATTTTTTAGTTTTCGGTTTATAACTTCTTGTACAAGTACTGCTGTCATAGGTGTAGTTGTCTCAAAACCTATGGCAAAAAAGATTACTGTTTTTTCAGGGTTTTCTTCCGCAATTTTAATACATTCCATAGGAGAATATACAAAACGAACATCTGCACCTTTTGCTCTTGCATCTTGTAAACTTCCATTTGATCCTGGTATTTTTATCATATCACCTAAAGTAACTAAAATAACATTCTCTTGCATTGATAAAACATATGCATGATCTATTCTTTCTTTTGGCATAATACACACAGGACAACCTGGTCCATGAATAAAATTTATATTTTTAGGAAGAAGTTGAGGAAGACCGTACTTCATTATAGTATGTGTATGACCCCCACAAACTTCCATAATATTAATAGGCTTTTCTAATTTTTTTGCATCTTGGGCAATAATTTTAGCATATGCTTTGATTGTCTCACTATCACGGAAATTATCATAGAGATTTTTAAGTTCAAGTTCTTCCATTAGCGCTTAATCTCCTCTGCATATTTTTGTCCACGGGATTCACACTCATCATCTTCTAATATTGCTCTTTGTCTTTCTTCATTATTCATATGTTCAAGTATTTCTTTGTAAGTATCAATGGAAGAAAGAGCTTCTTCTTCATCAATTTTATTCATAACAAAGCCAATATGTAAAAGTACATAATCTCCTAAACATACATCACCATCTTCCATCATCATTAGATTAGCATTTCTTTGTACACCCATTGTATCAACTGTACACATAGTTTGATCATCTGAAATTTTAACAACTTTACTTGGAATAGATAAACACATATTAAGCCCTCATTTTACGTTTAAATTCTATCCAGTTGGCAACTGCTTTAACTGAATCTAAATCATGTACATTTACTTCTAAAATATCCACACTTGGTTTTAGTCTTCTAGCTTCTGCTTTTTCTGCTTCAATATCATATTTAAAATGTGGTAATAAATCTGTTTTAGTAATAAGAACTAAATCAGCTTGTCTAAACATCACAGGATATTTAGCAATTTTATCTTCACCCTCAGGTACAGAAACAAGAACTATATTTAAATGTGTTCCTACATCATACGATGCAGGACATACAAGGTTTCCAACATTTTCTACAAAACAAATATCAATATCTTCAAGTGGCATATGGTGTAAACCTTTATGTACCATAAATGCATCTAAATGACAGGCTGTTCCTGTTTGAATTTGTTCAGTATGTATTCCCTTAGATCGTAAACGATTAGCATCTCTTTCTGTTTCTAAATCACCTTCAATAACTCCAAATTTAAACGTTGCCACATCACTAAGATATTCTAAAAGTGTAGTTTTTCCAGAACCTGGACTAGACATAAGATTAACACCTAAGATTTTATTGTCTTCTAAGTGCTTTCTATTATGGTTTGCTTCTTGATCATTTTTATCCAATATCTTTTGAATAACAGCAATAGTTTTAGTATCATTCAATTGAGGATTATGATGTAAATTTTCATGTGCTTGTTGATGATTATCAGAATTGCTCATCTCTTCTGTATTATTTTCATGAGAATGAAACGTTTTTCCTCCATCATGACTATGTTCTCCAACTTGTTCTTCCATACCTCTTATACTACATCCACAATCTGTACACATATCTACTCTCCTATCCTAATAAAATATTTGTTCCTACAATAAGAGAAATAATCCCTACTGTAGTAAATGTTCGTCTTACATTTGTAAGGTTTCCTAAAAAATTCTGGTTTATATAAAGCATAAGCATTCCAAATGCTCCAAAAACAATTATAACTCCTAATGTAAATGATCCAACCATTGTAAGATCAACATTACCTCCACTTACAGCACCAAGAGTAATAAGCATACCTCTTACACCACCAGCTCCCATAAGAAGACCTAATGTAAGTGATGAAGTTTTTGAAACTGAATCATTACTATGTTCATGTGCTTTACCAAAGTAAATATGCATATGCTCTTTATTTCCATGTGTATGCTTATTTAATTGGATACGTTTTGTCACAACCATAAAAAGTAAATAAATACCCATAGCTATAATAACACTAGCTGAAACTATATCTCCATAAGATAATAACTCTTCTGATATTTCGATAGATTCTAATAGTTTTGCAAAAATAAAAAGACTTATACCATGTCCTAATGCAAATAAAAATGTAATGATTAATGTTTTTCTTCGATTTTTCCCAATAGAAAAATCTGCTATCGCACTTAAATGATCAGGACCAAAGGCATGAATTATTCCATACCAAAATATAACAATTAATGATAGTTCCATTTATTTCTCCAGTAAAATGAATATATATTCACTATGATAGTATTAAATATTTAAACATTTATTAAAAAATTGTTTTCTACTCTATTTTAGGAACTAAATACTATAATGTTCTTATGAAATGTATTTATTGTAACAATCCTCATACTTATATTCTTAGCAATAATCAACGTAAGTGTAGTAAATGTAAAAGAAAGTTTAGTCTAAAAAAAATACAAAGAGAAGAAAAACTTTTTGCCTATTTTAAAAAAGGTTTAACAGCAAGGCAAACAGCCATAGACTGTAAAATGCACTTTTTAACAGTTCAAAATTATTTTGAGAAATTTAGAAAAAATATTGCTATATATTCAGATAAACTATATCAACAAAATGCACATAGAGTAACAGATTATGATGAGTATCTTTATTTACCTCGCAGTCTTAATATAAATGAAAATACAGATAAACTTCAACATTTTCTCACCTTTTGTTATGATGATACGATTTATAATATTATGATGCCTAAAATAAAAGTTTCTTTACTTAAAAAAGAGGATGAAAAAGAGAATAAACTCTTATTAAAGTATCTAAAATTTAATACCATCTCAAAACTTTCAAAGTCCCAAAATACTATTACTAAATTTTGGGATTATTTTGAAGAATTTATTTGTCGTTATAAAGGTATAAGTAATGAAAAATTTATCTTTTATCTTAAAGAAGCAGAGTGGAGATTTAATCTAAAAGAAAACAAATCTAATAACTAAAGCCTTCCTATAAAGGATAGCTTAAACGAAAGGTAAAATTAAAAAAGTGCATACTTTTAGGTTTTATCTTTAAAGTACTACTAAAAATAGTATTTT